>DASSFK010000209.1:0-7539 GCA_035694565.1 Sphingomicrobium sp. | reverse complement strand
CTTGGGCATGTCCCGCTCCTTTGCTACGCGGACATAATGTCAGTCGACCCAATCGCGCTTGCGCGGGACCTAATCAACTGCGCAAGCGTGACTCCGGCGCGCGGCGAAGTCTTCGACGTGCTGGAAGCGGCCCTGACGCCGCTGGGCTTCACCGTCCATCGCTTCGTCCTTGGCGAGCCGCCTGACGGCCCGACCGAGAATATGGTCGCGATCCGGGGATCAAGCGGGCCGCACTTCGGTTTCGCCGGACACCTCGACGTCGTCCCTCCTGGGGATGGCTGGGCGACCGATCCGTTCGAGACGGTCATCAAGAATGGAATCCTGACAGGCAGAGGCGCGGTCGATATGAAGAGCGCAATTGCCGCCTTCGTCGCCGCGGCCTCTCGCACCGAGCAGTCCAGCGGGACGATTTCGCTGCTGATCACCGGCGATGAAGAGGGATATGCGGCATACGGCACTCCGCGGATCATCGACTGGCTGAAGGAGCGATCCATCAAACCCGACATGATCCTCATTGGCGAGCCGACGTCGGTCGATCGCCTCGGCGACACGGTGAAGATCGGCCGGCGCGGCTCCGTCAACATGTGGATCGACGTGCCGGGAACCCAGGGGCATGTCGCCTATCCCCACCGCGCCGACAATCCGATCGCGAAGCTGGCGAAGGTCGTTTCCGCGCTGGATGCCGTGCATCTCGACAACGGCACGGACTCCTTTCCGCCTTCGAACCTGGAATTCACAGCCGTCAGCACACCGACGCAGGCGAGCAACGTCATTCCCGCGACCGGCACGGCGCAGCTCAATATCCGCTTCAACAATCTCCAGCGCGGCGCGGACCTGGTTCGAATGGTCGAGGAGACCGCCCATCGCGTGGCACCAGGCTCAACTGTTCGAGCTCGAATTTCGGGCGAGGCATTTCTGACCCCGCCGGGACAACTTTACGACGTCATCGTCGCCGCGATTGAAGAAGAGACGGGTATCTCGCCCGAGCTCTCGACGTCTGGCGGAACGTCGGACGGCCGTTTCCTGATCGAGCTTTGCCCGGTGGTCGACTTCGGCCTTCCAAACGCAACCATGCACAAGCTCGACGAAAGCGCGGCTGTCGAGGACATCCACGCTCTGTCGAGGATTTACGAGCGCGCGCTGCTGAAGGTCCTAGGCTAAGTCGGGCGCCTCTTCGCGACGGCGTCTGAAGGCGACGCCGACGGCTCCGAAACCCAGAAGCATCATGACCCAGGTCGCAGGCTCGGGGACCAGGGTCTCGATCCGCGTGAACGTGATTCCATCCAGCCCCTGGTTGTTCCAGACCGCGCTCGAACTATTGGATCCGAGGGACGCGAAATTGGTCCCGGAGTCGAAGATCTCAACATTGATCCAGAGCTGATCGAACGAGGGAGCGCCGAAGGTCGACCTGTGGAACAGCGCACTGACGATTTCGCCGTTCTCCACCACGAACAGATTGTCGATGTCGAATGGCGAGAACCAGAGCATGACGTCGACTGGAACGACGGATCCGTCAGGCGAATAGGTATCGATGAATACCGATTGAGCACTGGAAGGCCCATCATCGGCAAGGCCGACGATCCGCCCCGTCACGTCGCCCGACACCGCGAGCGAAGGATCGACGTCGGGATCGCTAAGATCGGATCCAAACATGAAAATGAAGTCTGCGGCTTGCGCCGCAGAACCGACGCAAATCAGACACGCGGCGAGCGCCGCCTCCAGAATAGCGCGTCTCATGGGTTCCCCCAGCCCGTTAAGCGACTGCCATGGTTAACATATATTTACGTTCTGGTAACTGTGGCAGTGGCGCCACGGAAGAACTCCGTCCTGGGGGACGAAGGACGCATGGAATTCGGGGAGGCTCAGGCGACTGAGCGAGACGGTCCAGAGTCGCGGGTCCAGGCCATATATTCGTCCTCGAACATCGGCTCCGCGAACACGTAACCCTGGATTGTGTGACACCCCATCGCGCGCAGAATGTCGGCCTGTGCTGACGTTTCGACGGCCTCAGCGACGATCTCGCATTCGACGCCCTGGATCAGCTGCATCACGGCCTGAACGATTACTCGCGCCTTCTCCGAATGCTCGATGTCGGCGATCAGCGAGGGATCCAGCTTCACGCGATCAAGAGGAAGCCGCTGTAGTCGGGCAAAGTTCGAGTAGCCGGTGCCGAAGTCGTCGATTGCAATCCGGGCACCGTCCGCACGAAGCGCGGCGATCTCGGCGACGACCGCTTCGCTCGCCCTCATCGCCGCGGACTCGGTGAATTCGAGCTCGACAAGCGACAGCGGCACATTGCTTTCGGCGAAGGTCTGGCGAAGCCGCGCGAAGAAATCCGCGCGATCGAGCTGGCGCGGGCTGACGTTGAATGCCACCCGACGGTTGAATCCCTCACGGTGCCAGCTGCCCAGCGTCGCGGCGACCTCGTTGGTCACCCACTCGCCGATCTCCGAGATCAGGCCGGTGCTTTCCGCGACCGGAATGAAGGTGCTCGGCAGGCACAGCCCGTTGCGCGGGTGGCTCCATCGAAGGAGCGCTTCCGTGCCAACCAGCTCGCCGGTGACGAGGCTGAGCTGCGGTTGGTAGGCGAGTACGAACTCGCCACGCTGAACCGCTTCAGTGAGCGCCTTTTCGGTATCGATCTTGCGCTGATGCTCGGCCGCGAGTTCGTCGTCGAACAGGCAGTGCTGCCCGCCGCCGAGGGCCTTGGCCCGGTACATTGCGATGTCCGCGGCACGCATCAGGGATTCGATCGTGTTGCCGTGATCTGGACTGATGGCGACCCCGATCGAGGCTCCGATGTCGACGCTGTGCCCATAGAGCTCGAATGGCTCGGAAATGGCGACGGCGATTCTGCGCGCGACGCGCTCAACGTCGCTCGCCGACGAGATTTCCGAGAAGAACAGGGTGAATTCATCGCCGGCGAGGCGCGCCAGCAGCGGCCTGCGGCCGATTTCTTCCGAGACTTCAGCGGTCACCACGACGCGAAGCCTGTTCGCGACCATGATCAGGAGCTGGTCGCCACGCGCATGACCGAGGCTGTCGTTGACCATCTTGAAGCGGTCGAGGTCGACGAACAGCATCGCGCAGCCGCTTCCAGGCGCGGCATCGCCCAGCAGCTTGTCCGCTTCCGATCGAAAATGAAGGCGGTTGGGAAGCGACGTGACCGGATCGTACATGCCCAGAGCCTGGGCGTTCTCGATCGAAGCGCGAACTTCGGCGAACAAGGTGTCCACTGCCGAAGCGAGCTTCGGCATGTTGCGGCGGACGATCGCCGGCGGCGGCGAAATCAGGTCACCGTCCTCGACGGCGAGAAGGCGGTCGCCGAGCGCGGACAGCGCACGGGCGCTTTCGCTGTTCGGGCGCTCTGAAGCTATGTAGCTGATAAGCAAACAGAAAGCGCCGGCGACAATCGACGCGACAATCTGGTCGTTGAAATTGGTGATGTAGAGAAACGCGCACAGCGAGAAGACGAAAGAGGCGAACCCCGCCGTGCCCGAAAGCACGGCGTTGCTGATCTTCTGGGCCATGCCTGCTTTCATCGAAATCGTAGTGCCCCGTCGGTCGACAAATGGCCGATTGAGCAGTCCTAAACGGGCACGGTTAACAAAGCGTGCAGCGGAAGGGTTACCTCCGGCGAAGAACGATATAGAGGCTGCCGCCCCCGCCGTGCCGAGGGTGAGCGCCTCGTACGGCCGCAATTCTCCCCGCATGACGGGACACCGAAAGCCAATCATGAACGGCCGCCCGGATGCGACCGCGCTGGACCGGCGGCTCTCCCGTCCGATGGTGCCCAGTTATTAACAGAACGACACGATCGCCGGCGGCTTCGCTCCGCTCGAGGGCAAGGTCGATGGCTCTCCAGGCGCCGTCAAGATTGAGCCCGTGAAGGTCGACTATGCGGTCGGGCTGGATCGATCCTGAGCGAAGCTTGCGATCCCAGGTTGAATCGAGAGTTGTGCCTGGTCGTGGCGGCGCCGGTGCAGCTTTCGGAGCCGTCGCCCTGGGTTTCTGAAGGACCGGCGGCACCGGTGAGGCCTCGGGCTTTTCAGGCGCGGCGACCGGAGCGGTCATCAATCGCTCACGCGAAAGCGGTCGGATTGTTGCGGTGACCCGAGCCCAGAGCTCGGACTCTTCAGGGCTAAGGGTGCGCGACACCCGCGGTGCCTTTCGGCACCAGGATCAAGGCAACGCCGTTGGCGGACATGCCGCCAGCGATCCGCGTCGCTTCTGCCCCCGCGCCCCAGAAGGTATCGAACCGGTTCGCACCCTTGATGGCCCCGCCGGTGTCCTGGGCGACCCAGAAGCCGTAAGCCTCGGGTCGGTCGAGGGCGAGGAACACCGGTGCGCCAAGCGGGACGAACTTCGGATCGGCCGCGACGGTCGCACCGGCGGAAACCGGCACGTTGAGAGCGCCGAGCGGACCCGGACCGGTCAATTCCTTGAAAAAGATGTACGAAAGGTTCTCGCGCATCAGCGCTTTGCCCTGTTCCGGATTGGAACGCAGCCAGGCCTTGATCGCTTCCATGTTCGCGCCGCCCGGAGGCAGGATCCCACGCTCGCGAAGGAGGCGGCCGATCGCCGCATAGTCCCGGCCGTTCTGATTGGCATAGCCGAGCCGCATGACGCTCCCGTCCGGAAAGCGAACCCTTCCGGAGCCCTGGATCTCGAGGAAGAACAAGTCGATTGGATCAGCCGCCCACGCCAGTACCGGCGCCTTGTTCGCGATCGCGCCGTCCTCGATCTCGGGGCGAGTATAATAGAGGACGCAGGCGCCCGTTTCGTCGATGCGCCCCCTTCCCGTCTCGCCGTCTGCACGCGTGCAGCGGGTGAGATCGACCGGAACCGCGTGGATCGGCACATATCCTGGAAGCGGCATTCGCGACCCGGCGATTTCGGGCTCATAATAACCGGTCGCAAAAGCCTTGCCGACGCCGACGGAAACCCAGTCGAACCGATCGCGGAAGAAAGCAGCGGCACCTTCCGGCGCAACCGTCGCGGCCTCGGCGCAAACCGGGGCCCACGCAGCCGCGATCGTCAGGCCTGACTGGTCCTGGCGCTTCAACAGAACCGGGCAGCTTGCCTGGAACGCCTTTAGCGCCTTGCTCGCGTCCATCTGAGTGACAAATTGCGGAGCGGCGGCAAGGCTGACTCCAGCCGCGATCGCATTGGCGGGCGGGGGCGGCACGGCCGGAGCCGGAGCTGGAACAGGCGAGGGAGCAGGAGCGACTGCGGGCGCCTCGACCGGGCGTGATGCACAAGCGGACAGAAATGCGAATGTCGCGAGCGCTACCGCTCTTGCGGCGCCGGTCACTCTTCCTCGTCGGTCTCGATGAGAAGCCAGTTGGGGTCGCGAGAACCAATCTGCCTACGGAAAGTCCACAGGTCGCGGGTCTGGACTGCATCGCTTAGCGAACCGGCAACGACCTCGCGGTCCTTGTTGCGAGTCACAGCTGCAATGTCGGCTTCGAAGCGCACGGCGACGACCGCGACGTTGTTGTCCGCAGAAGCCTCGGTGATGAGGGTCTGTTCGACGTTGACCAGACGGTTGTCGAGGATGAGCCCATCCTTCTCGCGCTGCTCGATCGCCGACGAAAAGGTCTCAAATACATGGTCGTCAACATATGGACGGAGCCCAGCGGCATCGCCCCGCCAGAAGGCGTCGAGCACCATCTGGTACGCGGACTTCGCTCCTTCGAGGAACTTAGCGACGTCGAACGTCGGATCGGCCGCCAGCAGAGCGCGAACGCCCGGGCCGGCAGTCGGCAAGTAAGCAAGGTCGCCCGCATCCGTTCCCGAAGGCTGCACGACCGACGGCTGCGTCATCCGCGGTTCGACGACGGCTTCAGGATCGGCCGGCTTCAGGATCGGCTGCTGTTCATGACCGGTTCGCTCGCCGAGCACGCTGTAAAGCCGCAAGCCAATGAACAATGCCACGAGTGCCAGGATGATAATGACGGTCAACGCTTCGAGTCCGATCCTTCAAACGATTGCACGAACATAGTGCGCGAAACCTTTCAATTCAAAGCCCGCATCGCCGTGTCGCCGCCATTGCGCGCCCGTTGGGCGACTGCTAGTCGGCCAACCGCGAAACGCGCACGGGTCCAAACTGGGTCCGCAATTCCCAAATCGATCAAGGCGACGAAGACAATGGCCGATCAGGATATGCTTACGCCCGGAAACGGCTCCGGGGACCCGAACGCTGGCCCACAGGCCGCAACCCTTGCGCAATACATCAAAGATCTCTCGATTGAGAATCCAAACGCGCCGCATGTGTTCCAGTGGCAGGACCAGCCGCGCGTCGACGTGCAGTTCAACATCAATGTCGAGCGCGTTTCCGACGAAGTTCACGAGGTCGTCATCAAGCTCGACGTTTCGGCGCGGTCGGACAGCGGCGTCCAGTTCATGATCGAGCTGAGCTACGGCGGACTGTTCGGACTTCGCAACTTCCCCGAAGAGGCTCTCGGGCCGTTCCTTTTGGTCGAGGCCCCTCGGCTGCTCTTCCCGTTCGCCCGCCAGATCGTCGCGGAATCGACGCAGCATGCGGGCTTCCCGCCGCTCCTGCTCGACGGCATCGATTTCGGCGCCGCCTATCTCGCACAGCTTCAGGCGGCCCAGGAGACCCAGGGCGATGGTGGCGGATCGGAGAACGCTCCGGACGGCGGCACCCCTGACGAGGGTCAGGCGTAAGCACTCAACCGCAGCGGGATCGGCGTATGAACCTGCTTAAGGCAACAGGGACGATCGGCGGGCTGACTCTCGTCAGCCGCATCGCCGGTTTCGCTCGCGAGATGCTGATGTCTCGCGTGATGGGGGCAAGCTGGCAGGCGGACGCATTCTTCGTAGCGTTCCGACTTCCGAACACGTTCCGCCGCCTGTTCGGCGAAGGCGCCTTCTCGGCGGGCTTCGTTCCTCTCTACAGCCAGCGCCTGCAGGGCGAGAACGGTGACTCCGAGGCCAAGACGTTCAGTGAGGAAGTCCTCGCTATTTTCCTTCCCGCGCTGATCCTCTTCACCCTGGTGTTCGAGATCATCATGGGGCCGTTCGTGTTCCTGATCTCGGGGTATCATGACGAGAAGCTCGCGCTTGCGACCTTCCTGACCAGGATCACCTTCCCTTACCTGCTGTTGATCAGCCTCGTGTCCCTGTTCTCGGGCATCCTCAATAGCCTTGCGCGGTTCACGGCGGCTGCCTTCGCTCCGGCGCTGCTGAACCTTGCGATGCTAACGGCTCTGATCTTCATGCCCGTCGGGGGCACGATTACTGCGGTTACCTTGGCAATCGCGGTGACCATCGGGGGCTTTCTCCAGCTCGGTCTTCTCCTCGCCGCCTGCAAGCGCGCCGGAATCGTCCTGAAGTTGAGGCGCCCGCGGATGACTCCCGGCGTCCGCCAGTTCATCCGGGTCGTGATTCCGGCGACCTTGGGCGCGGGCGTCTATCAGATCAGCGCCTTCATCGACACGTTCTTCCTGACGCGCATCGGCACCGGTGCGATGAGCTATTTCAATTATGCCGATCGCCTCAACCAGCTTCCGCTTG
>DASSFK010000208.1:0-6076 GCA_035694565.1 Sphingomicrobium sp. | reverse complement strand
AGAAGTGCGCGCCCCTCGGGATCCTCGATGCCAGCGGCATCCTCGCGCATCTTCGCCTGAAGCTTCGGCCAGTCGCGCACCGCTGCGCGCACGTCGGTCAGGACCGCCCGGAGGTCGTCAACGAGTTCCTTGCGGCCACGGGCGTGAATTCGTTCGAGTTCGATGAACATCATCGACTCGCGCCGATCCTTGTCGCCGCACAGAGGCTCGACGCTTAGCAGCCTGCCGGTCTTGTCGCGCTCGACGCAGACGACCGGGTGAAGCAGGCGATGGATGGTCAGTTGGTGCCGGGCGATCGCGTTGGCTACCGAGTCGACGAGAAACGGCATGTCGTCGTTGACGATGGCGATCCGCATCCGCCGCCGCCCGGCCTCGCCGCCGGTGGATTCGATCGCGATTGCGACTTCGCCCTTCGTCCGCTGGGCACCCACCGAAGCCAGGAATTCCGCGGCTTCCTGCTCGGTCGCGGCTGTCAGGCCCTCGGTTTCCTCAGGAAGCGCGTTTCGCGTCAGCGCCTTGCGGATGGACGAAACGAGTGGCCTCGCGAGGCGCATATGGGCAGTCATGAGATCGATTGGCTCCGCAGAAGTGCGATGCCAGCGGCCTATAGCGCCGCCGTTCGAAGGGGGACAACCCCGACTAGGCCTGATCCCGATCTAAGGTTGAAGATTCAGAGGCCGGCGCGGCGGATGGCCTTCTCGACCATCGCCTCGTCGTCGACCAACGCGACCGGTTCAACACCGCCATCGATCCGGCGGCGGGCGAGAACCAATGCGAATTCCGAATCCCCCGGAACAGCCTCTAGCCTGATCGGCGCCGCTTCGCGGAGCTTGGCCTTCGCAATTTCCGACTTGGTGTCGGTCTTCGGCTCCGGCCGCTTGGCTTGGCGCTCCGCGGCCACGAGGGCCTTGAGCCCACCGGCCTGGTTCTCGATGAAGGTCAGGAATGCGCCCTGCTCGACGTCCTGCCGGCGGGCGTAGGAGAGAGCCGCGGCAAACTCCGTCAGACGAGCCTTGTCGTAATCGATTCCGAAGACGAGCTTCACGATCGGAGTCATCGGGGCACGGGCCTGAGCCTTCATGCCCGACTCATCCAGCAGCTCCGCATAATCCTGCGGCTCGCCCTCCGCCGCCATTGCGAAGTCGTAAGCCTGCGACAAAGCGCGATAGAGAGCAGCGCGGCTTCGGCCGTCGGCTGCCTTCACTGCATCGGCAGTCTCGCGAGCTGCCCACAGGCGATCGGCAAGGCCGGCGTTCTCGTCGAGAACGATTTCCGGCGTTAGTTCGTCGAAGTCCGGATCGTGAAGCGGACCATCTTCCCACGCGAAGTGCATTTTCTGCGCGGACTCGCCGACCGGGGCCTCGGGTTCGAAGTCGACCGGCGCTTCGGGCTCGAATGGCTCGTCGAGGACCAGCTCGTCATCCCCTTCGACGGGCACTTCCAGGAGAAGCTCGTCGTCGTCGTCCGGTTCAGCGTCCTGAGGCGGCAGCGCCGCGGCGATTGGCTGCTGGTTGTTGGAAGCTTGCGACCGCTTCCAGTTGATGACCCCGTAAATGAAATCGATCGTGTCGCCGTCCGATGAGAACGGCATCAGAATGCCGCGGTACGAGATCGGATCTCCGCGCTGGTTCACGAATTCGGCCTCGAAGCCGATCGGAGCGCGATTTGCGATGATCTGGAGATAATGGTCCGTCAGCCGCGACAGGAGCGAGCGGCTCGGTACTTCCTCAATGCTCGTGATGCCCTCGCCAAGGCCGCATTCGGTGCGGATGGCACTGCCGATGTAGGGCGTTGCCGGATTGTCCCGGCCGGCCGTGAAGTCGAGGAGGACGCTGTTTTCGGCAAAGTCGCTGACTTCGCCCGGCTCGAGGTCCTCGATGGAGGGATAGTCGCGGCCGTTCAGCAACGAGACCCAGTAATTGTAGGCGCGGACATGCATCCGCCGCTCGTCCGAACCGATCTCCATGCCAGCCTGTTCGGACGAAAAGCTGTCGGACGCCGACCCAAAGTCGAAGTCGTTCGGATGCTCGCGATAGCTGTCCATGCCCTTGAGCCTACTCCCCTCAGTTCGGCATCACGGAAAATGCGTTGGAAGCTTGAAGAAACCGTTAACCCTATCTGTTCAGGGTGCGCCCTTGCGCTTCGGGGTTGCCGCGTTCGGAAGGCGCTGTTAGGGCGAGCGCCGCTTCCGGGCCGCGTTCGGCCTTCGGGACGGCATGCCGCTTTAGCTCAGCTGGTAGAGCACATCATTCGTAATGATGGGGTCGTGGGTTCGAGTCCCTCAAGCGGCACCGCTCCAAATTATCCTTCAGAGACAATGACTTAGTGCGAATCATACCTGCGCGAATTGTCGCGGTGTTTCAGGGACATGCGCGCGCTGCCCGCATCGACTACTTCGTCCAAGAGGGCAGTTTGGCCGCAGACACGCAGTGAGAATCGAGGGAGCTTCTCTCAGGGCCGAATTCGCTGCCACCAGTTGCAGCCGTTACTTGATGCACCATCACAGACTGCAGCTATAAGCGTGCTGCAATGGCCGGGCTCCAAAGCTGCCAATGCACAGGTTACCTTCACCGCTCGTAATCTCCAGTCGCTGTGGCACGACCGGCGGAGGCCGATACAGCGCAGGCTTACTCAAGCTGCTGCGGTCACACGCGACTGGACAAGCTCGTCGAGATCCTTCTGCGACCGCGTCAGCCACTGAGACACAATGCTCGCCATTGCGCGTCTCCTTAGATTACCGCTCAGGCTAGGGGCAGGCTGGGCAAGGCGTGCCAAGGACCATGGGACAGGCGACCTTGATCCGGCATTCCTTCTGCTTTTGGGTGAAAGGCTTGGTTCCGGCGGCGGGCGCCGGAGGACTGTAGGCCGCCGGGGGCAGGGCTGGGTAGCCGTAGGCCGCGGGCGGAGCGGGGGTTGGCGGAGAAACGTCAGGGCGCGGCTGCGGACCCGCCGGCTGCCGGCTTTGCGGTTTGGGCTGCTCCGCAGGAGAATCCTTCTTCGGCTTGGCGTCGGCGACCTCGGCTGCCAGCGTAGAAGTCAGCAGCAGGGCGGTCAGCGCGAAAAGCTTTCCGCGCATGGTCAGCCGCATTGCGGAGTGCAGGGCGCTTCCTTGCGCGACACGACCTGACCATTGAAGGTGTCGATGACCTCGTCGAAGCAGCCTTGAGGAGTCTTGACGCGGCGCAGGATGTGCCGGTCGTCGATGAATTTCTGACAGAGCACGTCCCCGCCCGACTGGTACGCGGCCGCCAGAAGAGGTGCACGGGATGCGAGCGTTGCTGCATGGGCCGTCCCGACCAGCCCGCCTCCACTGCCGCCACCCGCTTTCAAGACCTCGTCCAGCGGGACCCACAGGAAGGACTGCTTGGTGTCCGCGTTCATCGCGCGAATGAAGACGTCACCCGAATTGCAGGTGGTTGCGTCGATCTTGACATTGCCGGCACCGGTGTACCACGCCGCCGGCAGCTGCGAGCAATCGAAATTGGCGTGCCACATTCGCGTTTGCTGCTGCGCTTCCTTGAGGGAGCCGCTGGCCACATTCTGTGTCCAGGCGCTGATCCGATCCACCCATTGCGGACCCGCGGTGATGAGGGCGGCCAGAAGTGCCGGATAGACGAAAATCCCTTCCCACCAATGTTTCGGCCTGGGTGCGTGCCTCCGCTTGGGAGAGGCATTCGGTTTTTGATTGGTCGCAGTAGTGGCCATTCGACTCACTCCCAAAGTGCAGACCGGCCAACAAAAATAGATACCATTTTCCACCAATGAAGTGAAGTTGATAGCGATAACTGCTGGTGTTGCAGTGCCTAGACTTTACGCCGGGCGACCGTCGACTAGTTGTCGAGAGCATAGACCTTATCGTCCCTGGAGAAGTTCTTGCCGGCGCGTGGGAGTCGGTGTGCGAAAATGGCACCCTTTCTTAACCTGTCCGATTGTCGAAATGACGACCCGACGGCGTGAGACGGTGGCGTACCTCCACCTCGCTCTCCGCGCCCCTCAGAATCTCGTCGGATCTCCGACGTCCTAAAGGACAACGGGCAGGAGGCCATCGACGACGTTTTCGCTGGTAAGAAGGCGGTCGGCTCGGCGGAGACCGTCCCGATAAGACGACGGTCCTTTGTTCCCACTAAATGGTTTTCCCTGTTGGATCGTCACTTTCCTGCCTCACCCGCGAATCGCTGGAGACAGATCAATGAAAGGCCAGAGCCGACCGTCGCAAGCCCCCCTGCGCCAGCTGTCGTGTTCCTTGCGCGAAAAACAAATGTTCGCTTCAGTCGCCGCCAACGTTCCCTAGAATGTCAAATCCGATTCCCCCTAATCTCCGAGCAGGGAACTCGCCTGGTAAGCTCTCGGAAAGAGCGCGATGTTCGCTCAGACATCACGACACATGCCATTAGTTGTTTGCCGTTTTCCCTAAAAACTCCGGAGTTTAGGGAAAATTCCGTGTGAGAGAGGTTCTCGCGAGACTGCGTCCCGCACCACTCCCTTAATGCACTGAGAGGCTTGAAACCCGGCGCGACAGCTCAGAGCGTCAGTATAAAGTCGGCTTTGCTTCAGCGGTGAATTCGCTGAACAGCTTTTGCTTACTGGCATGGTCGGCACCTTGATGCTTGTCGCGAAGTTGGGAGCTGTGCGTCGACCATGTGGTAAGGACGTTCGCCAGGCTCCCGATTAGAGCACCTGCAAGGCCAAACAGTGCCGAGGCATATCCTGCGTCGATCTCGACCGTTGCTTACGCCAGCGATGAGAGGCGATGGAGTGGCTAATGCGCGCCGCTGGTGTCGATCGGCCCTTTGGGCTTGGGCACGAGCCAGATGATCACAGCTGAACAACCGAGGCAGATTGCGATCAGTCCGAACATGTCGAGGGTGGCGAGCATAACGCTCTGGCCCTCAATCACCTGCCAGAGTGCCGCCCTCGCATTTTCGAGCGGAATTCCCTGAGCGAGCATGCCATCGACGGCTGCTTTGCCGTGTTGCATGGCATTGACGATCTCACCCTCGTTATGGCGGGTCGCATCGGACCAGCGGCTCTGGATTAGCGAGGTCGCAAACGCACCGGCGAGGGTTCTCATGAAGTTCGACAGGCCCGCGGCATTTGCCTGCTCGTCATGATTGACGCTGGCCATTGCGAGGCCGGTCACGGGCACGAAAAACATGACCATGAACACGCCGGTGATCAAAGTCGGCCAAGCCATCTGCAGGAAGGTGACGTCGTTGTTGAACGTCCACATCCGCCAGACCATGATCGCTGCGAGGCCGACGATGCCCAAGCAGACGATCAGCCTCGGATCGAACTTTTCGACGGCCTTGCCCACCAGTGGCGAGCAGAGCACGGCGAGAATGCCCATGATCCCGGTCGCGTAACCGGCCCAGGTCGCGGTGTAGCCCATGTTGGACTGGAGCCAGAGCGGCAGGATGACGATACTGGCGAAGAAAGCCCCGAACCCTACTGCGTAAGTCGTCGCGGCTCCGACAAAGCCGCGGTGCCGAAAGATCTTGAGGTCGACGATCGGGTTCTTTTCAGTCAGCTCCCAGATCAGGAAGGCGATGAAGCCGATCAGGGCCACGATTCCGAGGTTACGGATTTCGGGTGAGTTGAACCAATCGTGGTTGCGGCCTTCGTCGAGCATGATCTGCAGCGCACCGACCCACACCACGAGCAGCGCCAGACCGACCTTGTCGATGAACGCCTTGCTAGTGGGATCCGCCTGACCGCGCATCAGCATCATGAGAAGCAGTCCGCCGCACGCGGCGATCGGCACCTTGATGAAGAAGATCCATTCCCAGCCGTAATTGTCGCAGATGATGCCGCCGAGGATTGGCCCGGCGACCGGGCCGATCAGAGTGGTCATCGCCCAGATCACCGTCGCGAGGGTCGCCTTCTCCTTCGGGAAGACGCGGAGCAGCAGCATCTGTGAAAGCGGCATGATCGGGCCGCCGAAAAGGCCAAGCAGGACGCGTGTTCCGAGCAGCATGCCGAGGGAGTTCGACAGACCGCACAGCAGCGAGATGGCCGCAAACGCCAGGTAGCACGTGATGAACGTCCGCTGGGCACCGAACTTCTTCGCCAGCCAGCC
>DASSFK010000207.1:0-5559 GCA_035694565.1 Sphingomicrobium sp. | reverse complement strand
ATGACCAGGATCCGGCCCTTCGTCTCCTTGTCGCCATCGACGACGAGCGGCAGTGGGAAGCCCTTCAGCGCGGTCCGCGTCAGCGCCTTTCCCGACGTCATCGCGCGCCGGTCATCCTGTCCGGTTCGGCGGTCTTGGGAGCACCCTCGGCCTCCAGCGGGGCGCCGTGGTTCCAGGCTTCGAGCGTGGGAACGCAGAGCCCGTCCGCATCAGCCTCGAAATCGTAGACGCAAATGCCGCAATTCAGGATCTCGGACTGCTTGTCGATCTGGAGGATGTCAAACTCGGTCAGCTCCTCGAGGATGTAGCGCATGCACAGCACCACGACCTGATGGCAGACGATCAGCACTCGGCGGTCGCAATAATGGAGGTTGATGGTGTTGAGGGCAGACCGAAGGCGGAGAATGACGTCGGCCCAGCTCTCGCCACCCGGCGGGCGATGATAGAATTTGCCGAGCATTTGCCGATGAGCGGCTTCCTCCGGAAACTTGTTGCGGATTCCGATCCTGGTCAGCCGGTCGAAGATTCCGAACTCGCGCTCCCGAAGCCGCTCGTCGATCACCAACTTCACCGGCCCCGACATTCCGCCCGCGCTGCAGATGGCCTCCGCAGTCTGGCGCGCCCGCAAATAGGGTGACGACATGATCACCTCGGGCCGCTCTTTCAAAGGAAGTGCAGCAAACCAGCGCCCGGTCGCTTCGGCCTGGGAATGGCCGAGTTCCGACAGCGGAACGTCGACGTCGCGGACGTCAATGTCGATTTCGTGCAACCCGGCTTCGTCCGCCGCGTCGCGAGCGACGTTGCCCTGGCTTTGCCCGTGCCGCACCAGCCAAAGCTTTTCCGGCCAGTTCTGCCGCATTCGCTCATCTCCTCGACATCATTAAGCACGAACCGCCTTCAGGTTCCTGCCGGGCATTGCGGCACGCAGCCCGTTCGTGGACAAGAGCTGCGATGGGAGGGGCCATGGCATCTCAGTTGGAACCGGCCGGCGAGGTCGCGATCGAACCGGTCGAGCCGGGTTACAAGAGCGTGCTGCGGGTTCGGCTGGTGCTGTTCTGGTCGGTCCTGTGGGTCATCGGGGCGATCGCCGATCAGGCTTTTCTCAAGCTCACACCGATTGCCGGCCTGCCCACGTTCGGCGTTCCGATTATCGGAATGACGGCAATCGTCGTCGCTCCGCAGCGCGTCTACAGGCGGCTTCGTTTCCGGCTGACCGAGCGTCTGCTGCAGGTGGTTCGCGGTTGGCTTTTCCACGTCGACACCGTCGTACCGCTCGTCCGCGTCCAGCACATCGACGTGACCCGCGGCCCGCTCGAGAAGATGTTCGGTGTGGCGACTCTCGTCGTTCACACGGCCGGCACTCACAACAGCGTTGTCACTCTTCCGGGACTGGCACCGGAGCGCGCTGCCCAGATCCGCGACATCATCCGCGAACATGTCCGAACCGACTTCGCCTGACGATGCGGCGGTCGGGCCGCCGGAGCATCTGCACCCTTTCTTCCTGCTAACGGGATTCGGCGGTTCGCTGAGGGGAATGGCGGGCCTTTATGCCGCCATCGGCTATCTGGCCGTTTCCGGGAAATTGGGATCGGCGCTGATCTCGGTCCTCTTCCTGCTCGCCGTCATGGCCGCCGGAATCTTTCTTTACTGGAGGCGGTTCGAGTATCGCGTTGGGTCGAGCGAGATCCGGATCGACAGCGGCATCCTCAATCGGACGCACCGGTCGATCCCGTTCGACCGGATCCAGGACGTGGACATCGCCCAGGGACCGATCGCCCGGGCCTTGGGTCTTGCGCGTGTGCAATTCGAGACGGGCGCCTCGGGCGGCAAGGAGGAGGGCGTTCTTCCCGCGATCCGGCTCGAGCGCGCCGAACAGTTGCGAACCCTGGTTCGGTCGAGGCGGATCGGAACCGCTCCGGCCGCCGTCGACTCCGACGAAGCGTCCCGGCCGGCGATCTACCAGATGGACCTGAAGCGACTGGCCCTTGCCGGGACCTTCAACTTTTCGCTGGCGGTCTTCGCGGGTCTGTTCGGCTTGACTCAGACCCTTGGCGATTTCGTCGGCTTCGATCCGTTCAAGCCGAGTTTCTGGACGGGATTGCTGAGCGCTGGAGATCCGGTCCGTGAGCTCATCCTTGCGCACCGCGTGGCTTCGGCGCTCGCCGGAGTGGTGGTGCTTGTCCTGGTCGGAATCCTGACCGGAATCGTCAGGACGACGCTTACCGATTTCGGATTTCGCCTCGACAAGACAGGTGTCGGACTGCGAAGGCGACGCGGCCTCCTGACGCGCACCGACGTGACCTTGCCGGTCAGCCGCGCTCAGGCCGCAGTGGTGGCGACCGGACCCTTGAAGGACTGGCTTCGGTGGCGGGAGCTTCGCGTCCAGAGCCTCGCCAAGGACGAAAACACCCGCGGCTCCCACGTTCTCGCGCCGCTTGCGCGCGATGAAGAAGTCGACCGAATTCTCGGCGAGATGGACTGGAAGCCGCTTCCTGGCCGCCCCAATTGGACTCGAGTGTCCAAGGAGTTCGTGATCGCCTTCGCCGTCGCGCTGTCACCGATTGTCCTGATCGCGATCGGCAACCTCGTTTTCGAGCCGATCGTCGGCATAGTCTTCCTCGCGGTGCTCATTGGAGCAATCGGTCTGCGCTGGCTCGCCTGGCGTCGGACCGGCTATGTCGTCGACGGAGACCGCATATTGGTTCGCACCGGCTGGTGGAGGCGGCGAACGACTGTCCTTCCGGCAAGGAAGATCCAGAGCGTCGACGTCCGCGAGAACTTCATCACCCGGGCGTTCGGCGTCTCGTGGCTTCAATTCGGCGTCGCCGGCGGCGGCATGACTGGCCATTCCATCCCCGCAATCCCCAGGGTGGAGGCGCGCAAGTTGCGCGATCTGCTGCTAGACTTGGGCGCATGATGTTCGCGCTTGGGGTGGAGCGCTCGGCCGCGGGGCAGCCATGGAAGTGGCGCCGCTCGGGCGAGCACGGTTTGACGATGGACGCGCTGGTGGACGAGCTGTTGCTCGCCCGGGGAGTCGCGCGGGACGATCTGGAGCGTCACCGCAAGCCGACGATTCGCGACTTCCTGCCCGATCCGTCGGCGTTCCAGGACATGGACAAGGGCGCGGCCCGGCTGGCCGATGCGGTTCAGGCTGGCGAGACGATCGCCATCTTCGGCGATTACGATGTCGATGGCGCGACGAGCTCGGCCTTGTTGGTGCTGCTGCTTCGCAAGCTCGGCGTCGACGCGATGGTCTACATTCCCGATCGCCTGATGGAGGGTTACGGTCCGTCGGGTGCGGCGCTGGTCGAGCTGAAGAGCCGCGGAGCAAGCCTGGCCGTCACCGTCGATTGCGGCGCTCAGGCGTTCGAGGCGCTGAAGGAAGCGAAGGACGCCGGGCTCGATGTGATCGTCGTCGATCACCACCAGTGCGCGACCCTGCTTCCGGTCGCCTTCGCTCTGATCAACCCGAATCGTCTCGACGAGGGCGAGCTTGGCGCGGCACACGGTCATGTCGCGGCGGTCGGAATGGCCTTCCTGCTTGGCGTGGCGCTCGTGCGCGAGCTTCGCGCTCGCGGCACGTTTGCGGACCGCGAGGAGCCGAAGATGATCGACCTCCTCGACCTCGTCGCGCTTGGCATGGTCGCCGACGTCGCTCGGCTGCACACGCTCAATCGGGCGTTCGTAACTCAGGGCCTCAAGGTCATGGCCGCCCGCCAGAACATCGGCATGAATGCGCTCGCCGAAGCAGCTCGGCTGGTGAAGGCGCCAAGCTGCCGCGACCTCGGCTTCGCGCTCGGGCCGCGGATCAATGCCGGCGGCCGCGTCGGCAAGTCCGATCTCGGCGTCCGCCTGCTGACGACCACCGACCCCGATGAAGCGCGCACCATCGCCGCCGAGCTCGACCGCCTCAACGAGGAACGCCGGGCGATCGAAATGCAGGTTTGCGAGCAGGCGCTCGAGCAGGCCGATAAATTGAACGGCGCGCCGGTGCTCACCGTGATGGCGCCCGGCTGGCATCCCGGCGTGATCGGTATCGTCGCCGGGCGCGTGAAGGAGCGGTTCGGCCGCCCCGCTATCGTTATTGCCGAAACCGAAGACGGCACTGGAAAGGGCTCCGGCCGGTCGATCACCGGCGTGGACCTCGGCGCGGCGGTGCTTGCTGCGAAGGACAACGGCCTGCTGATGGCGGGCGGCGGCCACGCGATGGCGGCCGGATTGACGCTCGCGCCGGGCGGTCTCGACGCATTTCGCGATTTCATCAGCGAACGGCTAGCTCCTGAAATCGAGCGAGCGCTCGATGGTCGAGCGCTCATGCTCGACGCATTGCTTGCTCCCGGCGGCGTGGCTGGAACGCTGTGCGACGCGCTCGATGCAGCCGGTCCTTATGGCGCCGGCTGGCCAGCGCCCCGCGTCGCCGCGGGTCCCGCGCGGCTGCTTAAGACCGCCGTCGTCGGCGACGGCCACGTCCGCGGCTTCGCCTGCGGAGACGACGGCAAGAGCTTCAAATGGATCGCCTTTCGAATCGCCGGCACCGAGCTTGGCCAGGCGTTGCTGTCCTCGCCAGGCGACAAGCGCTGGTGGCTCGCCGGCACCATCAAGCGCGACGAATGGAACGGCGGAAACTACGCCGAGATGCATCTGGAGGATGCGGCCTTCGCCGCTTGAAGCTGGCGGTCGTTCAAGCCTCGCGCTAGTGCGAGCGCCGTGACCGACAAGCCGACCAAAACCGAATGGGAAACGCTCGCCGCGAAGGAGTCGCGCGGCAAGGATCTGTCGCGGGAAACCGTTGAGGGCATCAAGCTCGATACCGTCTATGGGCCCGAAGCAGGCGTGGACAGCGGCTATCCGGGCGTCGCGCCGTTCACCCGCGGGCCTTACGCGACCATGTACGCCGGCCGGCCGTGGACCATCCGCCAGTATGCCGGCTTCTCGACCGCCGAGGAATCGAACGCCTTCTATCGCCGCAACCTCGCCGCGGGTCAGAAGGGTCTCTCGGTCGCCTTCGACCTCGCCACCCACCGCGGCTATGACAGCGACAATCCGCGCGTCGCGGGTGACGTCGGCATGGCGGGCGTCGCGATCGACAGCGTCGAGGACATGAAATTGCTGTTCGACGGAATCCCGCTTGGCGAGATGTCGGTCAGCATGACCATGAACGGCGCGGTGCTTCCGGTCATGGCCTTCTTCATCGTCGCTGGCGAAGAGCAGGGCGTCCCGCACGCGGGGCTAACCGGCACGATCCAGAACGACATCCTCAAAGAGTTCGCGGTCCGCAACACCTACATCTACCCGCCCGAACCCTCGATGCGGATTGTGTCCGACGTGATCGCTTTCTGCGCTCGCGAAATGCCGAAGTTCAACTCGATCTCGATCAGCGGCTATCACATGCACGAGGCCGGAGCGACGGCGGTGCAAGAGCTCGCCTACACCCTCGCCGACGGCATGGAATATGCGCGTGCGGCGATGAAGCAGGGGCTCGAGATCGACGCCTTCGCGGGCCGCCTCAGCTTCTTCTTCGGCATCGGCATGAACCTGTTCATGGAGGTCGCGAAGCTG
>DASSFK010000206.1:0-6668 GCA_035694565.1 Sphingomicrobium sp. | reverse complement strand
GGCGCACCCGCCCGGCGGCGCCGGCCTCGTCGAGCCGCGCGTAGTCGCAGCGCGCGCTCACCAGCTGGTCCGGGGTGCCCGCGGGCAGGCAGGCCGGCACCAGCGCGCGCACCAGCAGGCGCGCAATTGATGCGTTGCCATCAGGAAAATGATAGATGTAAGGCTCGTCAAACTCAGCGTTTGGCTTACGAGCCGGAAGCTTTAGGCCGGCGAAGCCGGGATAACCTACCTCCATCAGATCAAACGCTGGGATTGAATCGCAGCCAAGTGCGAAGAAGTCGAGAGTGCGCCCCTGGAAGCAGTTGACCACCTCCACCTTGCAGCCGCAGTACTTTATCAGGTAATCGCGATAACTTATTTTCTTGAGGATGCTGATTTTTTCTGCTGACGTCTTGCCGGGCAGCGGATCCTGTGTCTGCTCATAAAGACTAATTAACGCGTGTTTCGATTTCGCGGAAATCGGAAAATTTGCGACAAGATCCCGGATCGGCCTCATATTCAGACGCTTGCCGCGCACGTCGTCTGCTACCGACGCCGTGGGGTCGCCGATCACCAACACGTCGCGGCCGAAAGCTTCGCGATCGAAAAAAATGCCCCGCGACAACCCGAGTGAGGAATAGAGCTCACGATCGAAAGCCGTTTCGAAGCGAGTGACGTCGACCCGTAGGATTTTCAACAGACTTCGGGCGACCTTACTATACAGCCCCTTCGGCGATTGCAGGGACTCGGTGCCACCGTAGCCGAGTATCAACCGACCGCCGACCCGGAACTCGTTTCGCTTGGCATGGCCGCCGAAATCATCATGATTTTCCAAGATCAGGATACGGGCGGAGGGGCCGTTCTGATGTCCATAAAAGAAGGCAGCTGCCAGTCCACTGATGCCTCCGCCGATCACGACTAAATCGTAGTGCTCCTCGACCGGCAAAGCAGTGAGGGAAAAGGTTTTTTGCTCCCGCACTAGGGCATGAGCAACTTCGAATGAGCCGACGTGGTGCCCGCGCAAGCCGATGAGCGCCGGCGGATACATTTGGGCGGCCGCGCCGATTTGATCGATGGGTGTCAGTCCAGAAGCGATTGTTAGCCCGACACCATTTATGAAATCCCGACGAGAAATATCAGACATCGCACATGCCTCAGCCAATGTGGCAGTTGAAAAAGGTTCGGATGGTTCAAGTAAGCTAACGCCGCAGAACCGCTTCATTCATTCGGATGAGTTTGCTCTCAAGATCCATGCGGTTGCTGACGTCGATTGCTAGAGCAATCTCCGGATCGGCCTTCATAAGTCGGTGCAACGCATCACGCTCTAGCGCGAGATAACGAACTGATGCATTGGCGATCACCGTCGCGGTTGCGAGTTTACCCGTCCGGATGCTGATCTCGCCTACCAGATTCCCTTCAGTGCAGACACCCACCTGGCTCCCGTTGACCCAGACAGTAACTTCCCCTGATCTAAGAAAAATCAGATGAGAAGCAAGTTCGTTTTGCCGAATAAGCTCCGTACCCGGGTGGGCATCTAGCCAAACTCCAGCTCGCATGAGGCGGCGCACTTGATAGGGTTCTAGCGTAGGCACGACTTGTGCATAAAATGCTCGTTCCTCATCATTAAATTGTGCCATCCTATTCCGATGAGCAATCAAGGCTATCTGAACTACGTTGATTAGAGTGAATGCTACTTCCCAGAACGTCCCGACAGGGTCACTCAGCCAAAAGAAGCTGTAGCTAGCGCCAGCAGCTCCTGAACTGATGGCGAATATGCGTAGCATGAGCATTCGCGTCATCAGCATCGAGATGATTAGGAGCACGTACTCGAGATTGCCGACGAATAATCTCGTAACAAGCTCCGATTCGATGGAGAATAAACCGGGAGCAAAACCCATGAATACCAATCTCGCACGCTACGATGCCGAACTTGTAGTCTTTAAGTTGTGCACAGCCGCTCCCAAAATTGGTGAGGATTTGGACTCTTGGTTAATGCCAGGGGTCGGAAATACAGTTTCCTATGCCGCGGGCACTCGAACTAGCGAACTAGCTGGAGCATGTGCCGCCCAACGAAATCGGGGCAATTCTCGCTGGGCCCGATCGGATTTGGCGTTCGGGGATTGGGAGATGCGCGCGGCGACACACGACCGTGTACCGCAGGGCCTTTGTGGCCGCGCTGCGCCGCAAAGGCTGAGTGGGTAGCGTCCTATCTCGCGCTGGCCCTAGCTGGACAGTACCAGCGCCCTGGCCGCAAATGCGCCCATATCATTGTATGAACTTGGGGGCATGGGCACTCAAGATTCACGAAAGTTCGCCCAAGCCTGCTTGCTGAGCAAATGGCCGATTAAATTTATGCCGCATGTTGCTCCTTGGTCACAGACGTAAGACGATCGATCGCTTAAAAGGGGAAGGGGAGTGAAGTCATGAGGACTTTTTGTTTGAGGTTCTTACGAGAACGCGGCACGTTTTGGCACAAGTTATTGGTGCGGTTTATGGCCACAGCCGCCACGCGTGTGCACACAAAAACGGCGCAGAAGAGCATAATAAATCGTCACTTTTATGGAAGGTAATCAGGCCCCCGGAGGTCGACGCCCACATTTTTCAGAGCTCGCGTCGGCCGTCACAAGGGGCAAAGCCGCCGCGCCGCCGAGCAGCGTGATGAACTCTCGCCGCTTCAAGCGCGCTCCTTTCCGGCGATCAAGGCCCCACTACATCGTTATGCCGGAAATCGCTGCACAACAAAATTGGGTGCCGATGACAATCAACGCCTGATCGCTTGCCCGCATGCCTCCTGCGGCCTGCACTGGCGCGTCGGGCGAGCGCTGCGCTTTGTGAAGCAAAAATGTCTCGCATTGACGAGATTCAGGAATGACCTCGCGTCATAACCGCGCGCTTGGAACAATGGCCAGCTACAGCGCGGCGCATCGCGAATTCGAGATGAGCTATCGACCTCCGCCGGACCGGAGTTGAGGGCCGAACTCGAGGCCCTAACAGCGTTCACAAAGAACTGCAGCCGCGCAACACAGCGGCGTGACGTGGTCAGCTCCCTTTGCGGAAGCCGATTATATATTATATCTCAGTCAACGGACGTCTGACGGTGGTGGCGTCAAAGATTTAGGTGGGGCAAGAGCGGGCCTAGGAGGCGATGCAGGCTTTTGCGCGCCCAACTTGGCGATCGTGCCGGCGATCTGCTGCTGGCTGCCGGCCAGTCGATCCACACCTTGCTGCAAGCTGGCGAGCGCAGCGGGCATCTCTTTGAGCTGCTGTAACTGCTGCTTCAGCTGCGCCAAATCCTCCTTGAGTTGTTGCAGCTCGGGAGAGATCGCAACTTGCGGAGCAGCGATTTGCTCGGGAGCGGTTTGGTCGGGAGCGGGAGTGGGCTCGGGTGCCAACGAGGCAAGTTGCGGCCAGGAGGTCGCGATCATCGCCCTGGCCGCATCGCCATACCACTGCCAGGCCAAAGTGGCACCGACACCGATTGAAAATACGATCAGAAAACGACCGAGGCCACGCGAGGCTCTCTTGCCGAGCGACGGCCGTATCTCATCGAGATCTGCCATCGCACCGAACCCGGGCGGAGCGACATCCGGCTGGAGCGCAACGTCATCTGGCTGGTGCGCCGGCTCTCGCAAAAAGCAGCCGACTTTGGCGGCATCGCCCTCGACCTCGGCAACTTTCCCATCGATGCGATCAAGGAAATGTGCCCTGAAGTCTTCCGGGAATTTTGGTGCTGTCGGCCTAACGGTGGAATTCATAGGAATACCTCCCCTGTCTTCCAGCTGTCTGTAAGCCATCATCCTGTGGCTAGACCATGGCCGCGCGGCGAAACCGGCCTATTATGAAGGGCACGCGGCCTGAACTTGCCCGGCGCCTGCAAAGCGGCCTTTGAAAACGCGCCGTTCGTCTATCGCGATGCCTCACCTGGAAATGCGCCAGGGCGCGAGGATCATCTTGAAGTCGAAAGAAAA
Organism: Sphingomicrobium sp.; assembly: GCA_035694565.1. Classification (GTDB taxonomy): domain Bacteria; phylum Pseudomonadota; class Alphaproteobacteria; order Sphingomonadales; family Sphingomonadaceae; genus Sphingomicrobium. Next base: position 2,721 of record DASSFK010000206.1, on the reverse strand, counting down.
ACCCCGCTGTTGAGCAACGCACAAAGAAAAGCCCCGCTCTAAAGCGGGGCCTCGAAGTCAAAGTCCCATGAAACGAACGCTTATATACCTGAGTCGCGGCCCGAACTCAATCGCAGCGTCTGATTTGCTTCACGCTGCCGTCATCTCGATTAATCGTGACCGTCCGACAGCCAGGACGTCGGTAGCCGCGTTCGTAAGCGTAGTCGTCTCGGTAACGGCGCTCACGCCAACCTGGGCGGCCAGTGTCAACGCCTACACCGCCCGGACCGATGTACACACCTTGAGCTAGCGTCGGTGTTGGAGTCGCGGCAGCTAGCGCGCCAACGAGTCCAAGCGCAGCTACAGATGTCTTGATCCACATTGGGGACCTCCTTTCTCTCTTTCCAGAAATAAACTCGAAGGGGCCGCGTTCGTTCCCGACAGCGGCACCAAGACGCACACATGTTGGTTATTTTCTTAAGGAATGGGACCGGTCAGAGCGACGCAATCCGTCCGTGGAGAGAACGACGATGAGATTGCCTTTCGTCTTGATTGTCTTGCTTTCAGCTGCGCTGGCCGCTTCGCCCGCTTCGGCCAAAGGTTGCCTCAAGGGCGCCGTCGTCGGAGGCGCTGCGGGCCACTATGCAGGCCATCATGGGGCCATCGGCGCAGCAGCGGGATGTCTGATCGGTCGGCATCAGGCGAAGAAACGCGCACAGGCTCCGGAGCAGTCTAACCGCGCGGGTCGGGCCTACTAGCCCAAGATTGAACGCGGCTGCACCGCGCGGATGTGAAGGGCCACTCGGCTCAGGCTCCCGAGTGCTTAGGCTGTGACCAACGCGACTCGATTGTACTGCGGGCGCGCGCTTGTTAGCGGACGAATCGCGTGCTGATGCCCTACAGCCCCGTTTCGGATGGACGGGGAATGGCTGGCGGTCGCCGGAGGTAGTAGTAAAGACGGCGGCAGAGATACGCGATGCCGACGACGGAGAAGAAAACGGCGGCCACGATGAGGGCGTTGATGGTGGGGGCGACAACTAAGGCGACGAAGAGGGAGATGAAGCCCATAGCGACGTTTAAGAAAACGTCGACGATGGCTGTAATTAGCCGTTCTTATTCACCCAAAATAGCGCATTGCGAGCGCTCGGTGCGACTTTTGCCGGGCACGCGCGTCGCAGCGATCGCGTCGAAGGATGGCGACGCGGCGGCTTACGATTTGATTTTGACTGGTTGGAGGTTTTCGACGAAGGGTTCGATGCGGCGACAGTGCCGCGATGGCTACGGTCCTGCGGCGCAGAACCGCCCGGCAAGTGCGCGGAAGACAGCGCGATCGGGGCATGCCGTCGGCAGATAGACTCGGATGCGGGCGGCCCCCTCGACGACGCGCGCAGCGATCTTGATCAGGCGAAGGCGCATTGTGGCGAACTCTGCATAGGACAGCTGCGCGCGTGCGGGCACAGCGCCGCGCATGGCGAGCATAAGCCAGTAGGCGGCGGTGTGCAGGATCAAGCGGAACTGATTGGCTTTGGGATCGCGGCAGGAGGTGCGGTCAGAGGAGAGCTGGCTCTTGTGCAGCTTGATGAAGTTCTCGGCGTTTCCCCGCGCGCAATAGAGGGTCTCGTAAAGATGCCTGGCGCCGGCCTTGAGCGAGGTGACGACATAGCGCACATCCAGCCCCTTGGAGGTCGCCTCGATGCGCGCCACAAAGCGCCGCTCCTTGTGCCAGCTCCCGGCGCCGTAGCGAAAGGCCTTGAAGCCGCGGAGTTTGTCTTCGCCCGAGAGCGCGCGTTGCACGGCGATCGCGTCGGCCGCCTCGCGCGTCAGAGCATGAAGAACATCGTTGCCGGCGAAGCCAAAAACGTAGTCGACGCCTTGGGTTTCCTCGCACCACTCCATCGCCTCGTCGCGACCGTAATGGCTGTCGCCGCGCACCAGGATGTGGACCTTGGGCCAATGCCTGCGGATGCGTTTGATGACATGCTTGAGGACCGTGCGGACCTCTTCGCCGGACGGCGTCTTGCCCCCGCGCAGGATCACCGCCACCGGCTTGCCGCTTGCCGCATCATAGATGTGGATCGGCAGAAAGCAGCGCTCGTCGTAATGGGCGTTGAACAGCGAGAGCTGCTGATGGCCGTGCACCGTGTCGCAGGTATCGTCGATGTCGAGTGTGATCGAGGACGGCGCGCGCCTGTAGCTTTCGCAGAACCCGTCCACCAGCGCCGCCATCAGTCGGGCGATCTCGATCTTCGACGGCGCATTCTCCAGCCGCGACATGGTGGGCTGCGAGCACAAAGGATCGCCGCTCTCCGGCGCATGGCCTACCGCCATCTTGAAGATCGGATCGTACCGGAGCGAATCGCAATCGTCGGCGTCCTCGTAGCCCGCGGCGATCGCAAACATCCGCAGCCGAAGCATCTCCTCGAGCGGGTGTTCGATGCGCTCGGGCTTGCGCCGATCCCGGATGCACGCCGCAAGGCGCGCGGCAAGCTCGAGCTTCTTCTCGACGCCGCGCAGCAGAATCACGCCCGCATGCGACGAGAGCTGTCCGCCGTCGAACCCGATGCTCAATTTCTTGCGTGCAACCGATGGAAGATCGAACGGCAGGAGAGTATCTTCGTTCATGACGGGTGTGGCGCTCCTCAATCGATCCGTGATTCGGTCTCGCAACCAGAAACATGAATCGAATTGCGGCTTTCCGCTACATCCGTCGCTCGTTCCGGTAATTTGGGTGAATAAGAAGGG
>DASSFK010000205.1:0-3477 GCA_035694565.1 Sphingomicrobium sp. | reverse complement strand
GGTCCGCGACTTCTGGTCGGCCATTGAGACGAGCGGACGGATCGTCGAGTTCGACGCCCTTCGCAACGGCTGGGCACGGTCCGAGGATTGCGAAGCCCTGCCGCCGCAGTGGATGCTCGAGGAGCGTCGCGCATGGATCGGCGTGCCACTGATCCACGGTGACCGACTGTTCGGGCTCGTCCTGCTGTCGTCGCCCGACTATCGCCGGGTCCTCGACTGGGAGGACTTCGACCTCCTGCGCACCGCTGGACGCCAGGCTGCAAGTTCGCTCGCCGAGGCGCATGGCCAGGAAGCCCTGTCGAACGCGCAGAGGTTCGAGGAATTCAATCGGCGCTTCGCCTTCATTCTCCACGACATCAAGAATCTGGTCAGCCAGCTGTCGCTGCTCTCGCGCAACGCCGAACGACACGCCGACAATCCGGAGTTCCGAGCCGACATGGTGGCGACTCTTCGAAGCTCGGTCGGCAAGATGAACGATTTGCTGGCCCGCCTGTCGCCCAAGGCGCAGGCGCGCTCGCAGCGGTCCGAACCGCAGCCGCTGCGGACCATCCTTCTCGGCGCGATCGCGGCCAAGCGGCGCGAGCATGAAGTGAAGCTTCTGGGCGACACCAACCTGTCCGCCGTGGTCGATGCTTCAGCCCTCGAGCAAGCGATCGGGCACATCATTCAAAACGCCGCCGAATCGAGCTCGCCCGACGCTCCGATCATCGTCCGGGTCGCGCCGGAAGACGACGAGGTGCGCGTATCAATCATCGATCACGGCACCGGAATGGACGGCGACTTCGTCCGCAACCGCCTGTTCCAGCCTTTTGCTTCGACGAAGCCAGGCGGCTTTGGAATCGGTTCCTTCGAGGCGCGCTCGCTGATCACCGCGATGGGCGGCCGGCTGGTCGTGGACTCCACGCCCGGAGTGGGCAGCGAATTCTCGATTTACCTCCCGGCGGCAGATGAGTCCGCCCAACCGCAACGGAAACGCGCATGACCCACCAGAAACTCCCTGTCCTGCTGATCGTCGAGGACGATGAGGGCCTGCAGCGCCAGCTCAAATGGGCTTATGAAGGCTATGAGGTCGTGCTCGCCGGCAATCGCGAGAGCGCCATCGAGGCGCTTCGCCTTCACGAGCCGGCCGTCGTCACGCTCGATCTTGGTCTCCCGCCCGACCCGGACGGGACGAGGGAGGGCTTCGAAGCGCTGACCCAGATCCTCAAGCTGAAGCCGGATACGAAGGTGATCGTCGCCTCGGGCCATGGCGCCCGCGAGAGCATGCTGAAGGCGATCGGCCTCGGCGCCTACGACTTCTATCGCAAGCCGGTCGACATCGACGAGCTCGGCCTGATCGTCGCGCGCGCCTTCCATGTCGCCGACATCGAGGCCGAAAACCGCCGGCTCGAGGACTCGAGCGGCGGCCAGGTGCTGGGCTCGATCATCAGCTCGGCGCCCGAAATGCTGAAGGTCGGCAAGACGATCGAGCGGGTCGCATCGGCCGACGTTTCCGTCATGCTTCTCGGCGCATCGGGAACCGGCAAGGAATTGCTCGCCCGCGCCGTCCACGAGAAGAGCGGCCGAAAGGGCGAATTCATCGCCATCAACTGCGCCGCCATTCCCGAGACTCTGCTCGAGGCCGAGCTGTTCGGCTACGAGCGCGGCGCCTTTACCGGCGCGGTCAAATCCAATGTCGGCAAGATCGAGATGGCGGAGGGCGGGACCCTCTTCCTCGACGAAGTCGGCGACATTCCACTTCCGCTTCAGGTCAAGCTGCTGCGCTTCCTCCAGGAGCGCGTCATCGAGCGCATCGGCGGCCGCCAGCCGATCGCCGTCGACACCCGCATCGTCTGCGCGACGCACCAGGACCTCGATGCGATGACTGGCGATGGCCGCTTCCGCGAGGACCTTTACTATCGCCTCGCCGAGATCGTGGTGAAGATCCCGTCGCTTGCCGAACGGCCGGGCGACGCGGTCCTTCTCGCGCGCCATTTCGTCAATCGCTTCGGAAGGGAACTGAATACCAAGGTTCAGTCGATGTCGGCCGACGCTCTCGCGGCAGTCGACGCATACAGCTGGCCCGGCAACGTCCGCGAGCTCGAGAACCGAATCAAGCGAGCGGTCATCATGGCCGACGGCAAGACCGTGACGGCCGAGGATCTGGACCTTCCGGGAAGTTCGGGTGCCAGCGAGGAAGAGCTTGCGCTGAACCTCCGAGCTGCGCGCGAGGTCGCCGATCGGCGGGCCATCCGCCAGGCATTGAGCCGGACCGACAACAATATCTCGGGCGCGGCAAAGCTCCTCGGGATCAGTCGGCCGACGCTCTACGACCTTCTCAAGCAGTATCAGCTGCAGGCGTAGGCGATTCTTCGATCAACGGGGGTTGCCGGCTGAGGAGCGTCCCCTATTCCTCCCCAAGGCATCGATTTACGGGGAGAGACAATGGATCGCCGTCAGTTCCTATCGGCCGGCAGCGCCGCGCTTTCGTTCGCTTTCGTTTCCGGCGCGGGCAGCTCGCCCGCGCTGGCACTCGTGCAGGCGGGCGCCGGTTCCGGCGACGCGGCACTGAATGCATTGTTCGAGAAGATCTTCCAGGATCGGGTCCACCGCTTTCCCGAGCTCGCCTCCTCGCTCGGTCTCGACAAGGGCGAGAACGCCCATCTGAAGTCGGAGCTGGACGTTCGCCCGCTCGCTGCCGCACGCTCCGAGGATCTGGCGAGACTGCGCGCCGAGCTTGCCTTGCTCCAGGCGGTCCCCACGACGGGCCTGAGCGATGCGGCGAAGCTCAACCGCGACGTCATCGTCTACCAGATCGAAACGAACATCATTCCCGGCGCGAAGTTCGACATCGACAGCGTCCAGCGGCCCTATCCGATCTTCCAGCAGGGCGGCACCTACTTCTCGACCCCCGACTTCCTCAACACAGCGCACACGATCGAGACCGCAGCGGACGCCGAGGCCTATCTCTCCCGCCTCGCGCTGGTCGCGAAATCGCTCGACAACGACACCGAAGAGCAGCGCGCTCAGGCTGCCCGCGGCTTCCTCGCTCCGGCCTGGTCGATCGACCTCACCCTCGGTCAGATGCGCAAGCTTCGCTCACCAGCAGCGGACTCGAACACGATGGTGGAATCGCTCGTTCGCCGGACGGCCGCGAAGACCATCGCCGGCGACTGGAGGGCACGCGCTGCGAAGATCGTCGGCGACAGCATCTATCCGGCCCTAGACCGGCAGATCGCGCTGATGGAGCAGTTGAAACCGAGCACGAAGCCGGGCGACGGCGCGTGGCGGCTTGCCGACGGTGACGCGATCTACGCGGCCGCCCTTGCGCAGGCGACAACGACAAACTTCACGCCGGACGAGGTCCACAAAATGGGGCTCGACCAGGTCGCGGAGATCAGCGGCCGCCTGGACGTCATCCTCAGGAAGGCCGGCTTTACCAAGGGCACCGTCGGCGAGCGGCTCGCCGAACTCAACACCTCGGCCGCACAGCTCTAT
>DASSFK010000204.1:0-2274 GCA_035694565.1 Sphingomicrobium sp. | reverse complement strand
CGGCAGTGGCAGAGATAGGCGTCGTCGTCGGTGATCTTCGCCGTGTACCGAACCCGTCCGCACGCGCAGCCGCCGGTCATTTCGTCAGCCATTCATCCTCTCCCTTGGAGCGGCGCCATTTGCGCGGCTAAGGGACGGCATGTCCAGCGCGCCGACGCCCGAAGAGATATGGAAGGATGCACGTTGGCTCGGCCAGGCCGTCGATCCGCGCGCGGGGCTGATCCGCCTCGTCGAAATGATGCCGAACGATTATCGCGACGCCAGCTTCCTCGACGACCGGATGTTCCAGCACGGCCCGCGGACGTCCCACCTCCTGCAATGGGCTTACGTGGCCAACAGCGTACCGGGAGACGCCCGGCACGATGCTCGCTGGATATTCCACATCAGCCATGTGGGCTCGACACTGATCGCGCGCCTCCTCGGTGAGCTCGAGGGCATCGTCTCCGTTCGTGAGCCGCGAGCGCTTCGGGATCTCACTTTCTTCCACGCCGACGTTCGCGCCCGCTTCATCCCGCCGCTTCGGGCCCTGTTTTCGCGGACTTTCGATCCAGGCGGAGCGGCTCTCATCAAGGCCACCAGCTTCGTCGGCGAGATCGCCCGGGAACTGATACCTGCGGACCACCCGGCGCTTTTCCTCTACGCGACCCCTCGTTCCTTCATCTCCGGCATCATGGCCGGAGAGAATTCCCGGAAGGAGGTCGCCGGAGGGGCCGAGCAGCGCTCTGAACGCTTGCGGTCCCGAGGAATAGCTCTTCCTCCTTCACGCAGCGAGGCAGACGTCGCCGCGGCCGCATGGGCGTGCGAAATGACAGCCCTTGAAGCGGCCGACGGTCCGAACATTCTCTGGGCCGATTTCGACCAGGCCCTCGAAGAGATGGACGGCTTCCTTCGCGAACTGGCGGCCTTCTTCGCATTCCAGGCGTCATCAGACCGCCTGAACGAGATCGCCGCCGGGCCGCTGATGCGCCGCTACTCCAAGGCGGCGGAGTATGAATACAGCCCGGAGCTACGTCGCGAATTGCTTGACGAGGCGGACAAACTTCACAGAGTTGATATCGAGAGCGCGCTTGCCATGCTCGACGCAGCGTCCGAAACATCGCCTTTACTTCAAAAAGCCCTCGATCGGGCGCGGGCGGAGAGCTGAATGTATCGAGTGCTGGACATCCTCACTGAAGACGAAGTCGCGGAGTGTCGCCAGATCGCTGCGAACGCGACCTTCGTTCACGGCAAGATCAGTAATCCGCACAATACCGCGAAGCAGAACGAACAGCTTCACGAGCAGGCCGCTTACCAGCGCAGCGCGAAGATCGTCGCTGACGCCATGCTCCGAAACGAGGAATTCCACGAGTTCGCCTTTCCGGCACAGATCGCCCCGCCGATGCTGACTCGGTACAAGCCGGGAATGCATTATGGCGCTCATGCCGATGCCGCCTACCTGAAGCTTCCTCACGGTACCGTGCGCAGCGACCTCAGCTGCACGATCTTCCTTAACGACCCCGAGGACTATGAGGGCGGAGCACTGCACGTCCGGCTGTCGGACGGCAGCATGCGTTTCAAGCTGAAGCCCGGACAAGCGATCGTCTATCCGTCAGACACGCTCCACGAGGTCGAGCCGGTGACCGAGGGTGAGCGCTTGGTAGCAATCACGTTCATCCAGAGCAGGGTAAAGGACCCCTTTCAACGGCACATGCTGTTCGAGCTGAACGAGGTCGCGGCGCTCGAAGGACTAAAGATGGACAAGGCGAACTTCAGCCGCCTCCAGCTCGTCCAGGCGAACCTGCTCCGCTATTGGGGCGACCAGCCCTAGGCTTGCGTTACGCCGCCTTCTGCAGATGCTTGCGGCCGAGCAGCTCGGCGATCTGGACAGCATTCAACGCGGCGCCTTTGCGGAGGTTGTCGCTGACCACCCATAGAGCAAGTCCGTTCTCGACGGTCGGGTCCTCGCGGATTCGGGAGACGTAGGTGGCATATTCGCCGACCACCTCGACCGGAGTGACATATCCGCCGGGCTCGCGCTTATCGACGACCATCACACCGGGGGCCTCGCGAAGGATGTCGCGCGCCTCGTCAGCCGAGATCTCATTCTCGAATTCGATGTTCACGGCCTCTGAGTGCCCAACGAAGACCGGCACCCGAACGCAGGTCGCCGTCAGCTTGATCGATGGATCGAGGATCTTCTTCGTCTCGACGACCATCTTCCATTCCTCCTTGGTCGAGCCGTCGTCGAGGAAGCTGTCGATGTGCGGAATGACGTTGAAGGCGATCTGCTTGCTG
>DASSFK010000203.1:0-2028 GCA_035694565.1 Sphingomicrobium sp. | reverse complement strand
ATGAGCACGATCGAGCCGTCGCTCGCCGGTCCGAAGCGGCCGCAGGACCGGGTCGTTCTGAGCGACGTCGACGACCAGTTCAATGCCGAGCTGGAGCACACCTACAAGAAGCACAACGAACCGCGCGTCTCGGTCGAGGGCGAGCAATTCGATATCGGCAATGGCGACGTCGTGATCGCCGCCATCACCAGCTGCACCAATACGTCGAACCCGTCGGTCCTGGTCGCCGCCGGCCTGGTCGCCCGGAAGGCGCGCGAATTCGGGCTGGAGCCGAAGCCATGGGTGAAGACCAGCCTCGCGCCGGGAAGCCAGGTGGTCACCGACTACCTCAAGGCGAGCGGCCTTGAGGAAGACCTCAATGCCATGGGGTTCGACCTCGTCGGCTACGGCTGCACGACCTGCATCGGTAATTCGGGTCCGCTGTCCGAGCCGATCAGCAAGGCGATCAACGAGAACGACCTCGTCGCGGTCAGCGTCCTTTCGGGCAACCGCAACTTCGAGGGCCGCGTGTCGCCGGACTGCCGGGCCAATTATCTCGCATCGCCGCCGCTGGTCGTCGCCTATGCGCTGAAGGGCACGGTCCGCGCCGACCTCGCGAATGAGCCGATCGGCAAGGCGCGCAACGGCGAGGATGTGTTCCTCAAGGACATCTGGCCGTCGAACGAGGAGATCCGCACCCTGATCGATGCGCACGTCCATTCCGACATGTTCCGCACCCGCTACGCGGACGTCTATCGCGGTGACGAGCGCTGGCGGGCGATCCCGGTCTCGGGCGGCGACACCTACGGCTGGCCAGCGTCCTCGACCTATATCCAGAACCCTCCCTATTTCACCGACATGACGATGGAGCCGGTTGCGCCGGGCGATATCGATGCAGCGCGGCCGCTGGCGGTGTTCGGCGATTCGATCACCACCGACCACATCTCGCCCGCAGGCGCGATCAAGCCGGACAGCCCGGCCGGCCGCTACCTGCTCGAGCGGCAGGTCGGGCGCGGCGAGTTCAACAGCTACGGATCGCGGCGCGGCAATCACGAAGTGATGATGCGCGGCACCTTCGCCAACATCCGAATCCGCAACCGCATGCTCGAGAATGTCGAGGGCGGCTTTACCCGTTACGCGCCGACCGGCGAGACCTTGCCGATCTATGATGCGGCCATGCTCTACAAGCAGGACGAGCGTCCGCTCGTGGTCATCGCCGGCAAGGAATATGGGACGGGCAGCTCGCGGGACTGGGCGGCCAAGGGCACGGTGCTGCTCGGCGTCCGAGCGGTCATCGCCGAGAGCTTCGAGCGCATCCACCGATCGAACCTCGTCGGAATGGGCGTGCTTCCGCTGCAGTTCCAGCAGGGCGAGAACGCCGAGACGCTCGGGCTGGACGGAACCGAGAAGTACACGATCACCGGTATCGGCGAGCTCAAGCCGCGCCAGGATGTGACGGTGGCGGTCGAGAAGGACGATGGGCGTGCGTTCACGTTCACCGCCCGCTGCCGCATCGATACCTACAACGAGCTCGAATATTTCAAATCGGGCGGCATCCTGCATTACGTGCTTCGGAGGCTCGCGGCGGCGTGAGCAGCCTCGCCGGCTGGATCCTGTCCTTCGCCGGCGGCGCGTTGCTCTGGTCGGTCGCGGCCCAGACGTCCGGTGGTCGGGAACCGTGGGACACGGGCGAATATTGGGCGATCTATCTGCCCATCGCCTGCGCGCTGTGCGGCTTATTGGGGTTTGCCTTTCCTGAACGTTCGTGGCGCTGGGCGCTCGCGGTCATGCTGGCGCAAATGCCGGTCATGTGGACGGCCCATGGTGTCGGCAGCCTCTGGATTCCCGGCACCGTGATGCTGCTGGTCCTGGCGCTTCCAGGAATCCTCGTCGCGGCTCTAGGGACCCTGATCCGACGGTCGGGGAGCCCCGCGTGACACCTGTCGAACTTGCCGTCGAGATCGTCGGCTGGGCCGGCGCGGTCCTGATCCTTTTGGCCTATCTTCTGCTCTCGGCCGGAAAGCTGACCGGCCAGTCGCTCGTCTATCA
>DASSFK010000202.1:0-8673 GCA_035694565.1 Sphingomicrobium sp. | reverse complement strand
GGCTCGTCCTTCTTCGTTCGATAGGTGTCGAAACGGTGTTGGGCGAGCAGCCAGCCAAGCGCTGCCTGGCCCGGCTCACCTTCGGCCAGCCTGTAGGTCCCTTCGGGGAGACTTTCCGCCAGTTTCGCCAGGCACCAGGGCGACAGCTTCGCCGCGTCGGCCACTGCCGTTACGACTTCGAACCCGTCGACCTTGCGCGGCAGGATGGCGAAAGCGTAGCCCGACTTTCCGTCGAAACAGTGAGCCGAAAGCAGCGCGCGATCCTCTTCGGGCCGGGTCTTGGCCCAATCTTCGAATCGGTTTTTGTCGACGAGATGGATCGCGTGGGCCTTCTGGCCGCGATCCGCTGCAATGAGGGAGGTGAAGTCGGTCATGGGCTCGACGCCTTAGCGCCATGGCCGAACGGGTGAAATGCCCGATGGCCGCGGCGGGCCGGTGGCGGCATTAACATGTTGTTAGCCATATCACGCCAGTTTCGCCGCTCCATGCCGCTGCGCGCAAACCTCGAGACGGAGCCCCAGACTGGCGAACGTCGGTCCACCCCTCGCCGGAAGCTCCGGCTGCAAACCGAGGGCGCCACCGCATCGGCCGGCGATGCGCAGGTCGTGATCCATGATCTCTCCGAAGAAGGACTCCTGATCGAGAGCCCGGTACCCTTGACGGACGGCGAAGTTCTGGAGGTCCTAATCCCTGAGGCCGGAACGGCGCAGGCGGAAGTGTCCTGGACGAGCGGTCACTTCTTCGGCTGCAAGTTCATCGAGCCAATCTCCACCGCGGCGGTCAGCGCGGCACTGCTCCGCAGTCCGGCTCCCGGCACGACCGACAACCGGTCTGAGGTCGTCCAGAAGGCACTGATCGAGCTGGAAGCCTTGTCGTTCGCGATTAAGCGCGTCACCAAGGCCGTCGATCAGGCGATCGATCGCCTCGACAAGAAGTAGGTCAGGCGCGCAATACCTGCTCTCGAACGCCGAGCGCCCGGGCAGGTCGAACCTGCTTCCAACCGATCAGGTTCCAAGTGCAAGGATGAAGCGCGCCGATGCACCGGCAGGCCGCGCTTGGTTCAGGCGGGAACGCCGAAAAGGTCGTGCTCGTCGCTGTCCTCGACACGGACGCTAACGATGTCGCCAGCCGAAAGATGACCGGCATCACGCAGGTGGACATCGCCGTCGATTTCGGGGGCATCGGCCTTCGAACGGCCAGTCGCACCGCCGGTTTTCACATCGACAGTGTCGATCAGCACGTCGAGCACCTTGCCGATCTTTGCCTCGAGCTTCTCGGCCGAAATTCGGGCGGAAAGCGCCATCACGCGCTCGTAGCGCTCCTGCTTCACTTCCTCCGCTACCGGATCGGGCAAAGCGTTCGCCGCTGCGCCGGACACGGGCTCGAACTTGAACGCTCCGACCCGGTCGAGCTGCGCTTCTTCGAGCCAGTCGAGAAGGTATTGGAAGTCTTCCTCGGTCTCGCCGGGGAAGCCGACAACGAAGCTGGATCGCACGGCCATGTCCGGAACAATCGAACGCCAGGTTTTCAGCCGCTCGAGAACCTTTGCTTCGTTTGCCGGACGCTTCATCGAGCGGAGTATCTTGGGGCTCGCGTGCTGGAACGGGATGTCGAGGTAAGGGAGGACCAGACCTTCGGCCATCAACGGGATGACCTGATCGACATGCGGGTAGGGATAGACGTAGTGAAGCCGCACCCAGGCACCGAGCTTGCCCAACTCCCGCGACAGGTCGGTCATGTGAGCGCGGACTTCCTCGCCCTTCCAGACTCGCGGATGGTGGCGGATGTCGACGCCGTAGGCCGAGGTGTCCTGGCTGATGATCAGCAGCTCCTTCGTTCCCGCCTCGACCAGCTTCTCCGCCTCGCGAAGGATGGCGTCGGGCCGGCGGCTGACGAGGTCGCCGCGGATGCTCGGGATGATGCAGAAGCTGCAGCGGTGATTGCAGCCCTCTGAAATCTTCAGATAGCTGTAGTGGCGCGGAGTGAGCTTGAGGCCCGCTTCCGGAACCAGGTCAAGGTAAGGCGACGCTTGGGGCGGCGCGGCATCATGAACCGCCGAAACCACTTCCTCATATTGCTGCGGGCCGGTGACCGCGAGCACGTCCGGGAAGCGCTGGCGGATGACGTCCGCCTCTTTGCCCATGCAGCCGGTGACCACGACTCGGCCGTTTTCGGCGATGGCCTCGCCGATCGCTTCCAGGCTCTCTTCCTTGGCGGAATCGAGGAAGCCGCAGGTATTGACGAGCACGACGTCCGCACCGGCATAATCGGGGGACATCTGGTATCCATCGGCGCGGAGTTTGGTGATGATCCGCTCGCTGTCGACCAATGCCTTGGGACAGCCAAGCGAGACCAGGCCCACGCGCGGGGGTCGAGGCAGAGTTTTCGTTTCCATCGGGAAGCCGGCGCCTTTAGCCGAACTTTCGGGCGAAAACTAGGCGCTCAGGTGAACCTAGGCTGCAGCGCGGATGCTCGTGAGCTCCGCCGTGCTCATGATCCGCGCAAACTCGAAGCCAAGCGTCGCCACATGTGCTCGTTGGACGTCCTCCGCGGCGACGGTCCCGCCACCGCCATCGGGAAGGTCGAAGCAGTCACAGGCGTCGGGGACCAGGATCATGTCCCATCCCATGTTCGAACCCGTGCGCACCGTCGTCGAAACGCACATGTCGGTGGATATGCCGAACGTCACGATGTGCTTTGCACAAAGCCTCTTGAGTCGCAGGTCGAGGTCGGTACCGATGAATGCGGAATTCACGCTCTTCGAAACGAGCGGTTCGCCTTCGAGCGGTTCAAAGCCCGGACGGAAGGCGTTGCCAGGCGTTCCCGGCGCGAGCGACGAGCCCGGCTGCACCGAGTCATGCCGCACGTGAATGATTGGCCGGCCCGCTAAGCGCCAGGCGTCGAGCAAAGCCAGCCCGTTCGCATCGACGCTGTCGTTCCACCGGCGCGGCCAGGGAGGGGCATCGAACGCCTGCTGCATGTCGATCGGCAAAAGCACGGTGTTGGCGAGATCGAGTGTCATAGTCTTGTGCTACTACGGTAGCCGAAGTGACGCCGCTTACAAAAATCGTGGACCGTCCGATAAGTGGATCGAGTTGGCGACTCTGCTGGAAATTCGCTGAACTGCCGTATAAGACGCGCGCCCAATTCTCCCAGGAGTGAATGATGCGTATCGCGATGATCGGCACCGGCTACGTTGGCCTTGTTTCGGGCGCGTGCCTGTCCGACTTCGGTCATGACGTGGTGTGCATCGACAAGGATGCAGGCAAGATCGAGGGTCTCAAGAACGGCATCATGCCGATCTGGGAGCCCGGCCTGGAATCCCTCGTCAAGGCCAATTCCGAGCGAGGCCGCCTCAGCTTTACGACCGACCTCGCCGAGGGCGTCGACGGTGCTGAAGCGGTGTTCATCGCCGTTGGAACGCCAACGCGTCGTGGCGACGGCCACGCCGACCTTACCTACGTCTTCGAAGCCGTTCGCGAGCTTGCGCACGTCCTCAAAGGACCCGCGGTCGTCGTCACCAAGTCGACCGTTCCCGTCGGCACCGGCGATCGCATCACCGAGTTGCTCCAGCAGGAAGGCGCTCCCGCCGGGACGAGCGTCGCTTCGAACCCGGAATTCCTTCGTGAGGGCGCTGCAATCCGCGACTTCAAGATTCCCGACCGCATCGTTGTCGGAGCGGAAGACGACAATGCCCGCGAGGTGCTTCGCGAAATTTATCGGCCATTGTTCCTCAACCAGGCCCCGATGCTCTTCACCGGCCGCCGGACCGCCGAGCTGATCAAATATGCGGCGAACGCCTTCCTCGCGATGAAGATCAGCTTCATCAACGAGATGGCGAACCTCTGTGAAGTCGTCGATGCCGACGTCCACGACGTCGCTCGCGGCATCGGCCTCGATAATCGCATCGGCCCGAAGTTCCTCCATCCGGGGCCGGGCTATGGCGGCAGCTGCTTCCCGAAGGATACGTTGGCTCTTCTCCAGACCGCCGCGGAAGCCGGCGTCGAGCAGCGCATCGTGAAAACCGTCGTCGAGGTGAACGACGACCGCAAAGCAAGCATGGCCGCTCGCGTTGCCACGGCGCTCGGCGGAAGCGTCGAGGGCAAGCGAATCGCGATCCTCGGCCTCGCTTTCAAGCAGAATACCGACGACATGCGCGATGCGCCCTCGATTCCGCTTGTGAACAGCCTGATCGAGCAAGGCGCCATCATCTCTGCCTACGATCCGGTAGCGACAGAAAATGCCCGCAAGCTGATAAAGGGCGCGGAGTTCATGAAGAACGCCTACGAGGCCGCCAAGGGCGCGGACGCTCTGGTCGTGGTGACCGAGTGGGACGAGTTTCGCGCGCTGGATCTCGATCGCTTTTCGGCCGTGATGGCGGGCAAGCTGATTGTCGATCTCCGCAACGTCTACAATCGCGCCGACGCCGAGGAAGCGGGCTTCGACTATGTCGGGCTCGGCCGCGGACGAATCGACGGGGGTCCGCGCCTCAAGCTGGTCAAGAACGGCCTCGAAGCCGCCGCCCGCTAGCGATCCGATGGCGGAAGCTCGTCCTTGAGGGCATCGGGCGGACTGAAGCGCCCGATCCGTCATCCGGGCCCGGGCGTTTCAGTCGCGCGTCCGAGGAGCGATTTCGTCGAGATTCGACAGCATGTCGGCGGGGTCGTCGTAAACCCGGAGCGCGCCGGCATCCATCAGCTCCTCCCGGCCATAACCGCCGGAAAGCAGGCCGATCCCAAGCGCTCCGCATCGGGCCGCGGCGAGCATGTCCCAGATGCTGTCGCCAATGACATACGAGCCCGCAGTCGTTGATCCGACGCGCCGCGCGGCCTCGACGAACAGGTCCGGATCAGGCTTCGCATACTGAACCTGGTCACGGGTCACGAGCGCAATCTCGGAAGGGTCCAGACCAAGGCTTCGAACGTTCGGCTCCGCCGTCACCATTCGGCCGCTCGTCCCGATCGCCCAGGGAAGTTGGAGCTCATCGAGCGTGCGCAGCAGTTCGACTGCGCCGGGCAGCGGACGGACCTCATGCGAAAGCTTGAGGTAATGATCTGCGTGGCGATTGCGGAGGTCGTCGATCGTATCGCGATCCACCGCCCGGCCCAGCTCACGCAGAAGCTGATTGGTAAACAGTCCGCCGCTCATTCCGATCTTGCGGTGGATCCGCCAGACCGACAGGTCGATGCCCTCGTCGCGTAGCGCCAGGTGCCAGGCGCGAACGTGCTGATAGACGCTGTCGACCAAGGTTCCGTCGAGATCGAAGAGGAAAGCCGTGCTCACCGAGGCGCTGTCTCTTTCATCAGAAGGAAGATGGGCAAAACACACAGACTCACGAGCGCGATCATTGCTCCGGGAGCCATCGTCCATCCGGTGCGCTCCACCAGAAGCTGGGCGACATAAGGCGTCAAACCGCCGAAGATTGCGGTGGCCATGGTTGCGCCGAGCGCGAGGCCGGTAACGCGCCCTTCGCCCGGGAACTGCTCGGCCGTGGCGACCGCCCCGACCGCGCTCACCCCGCCGGCAAGGGCGGCAAGCACGAAAGCCCCAATCAGAGCCTGGCCATGCGACCCGCTGGCCATCAGCGCGAACATCGTCATTGGCAGCAGGGCGCTTCCGATTGCGAGCACAACGAGAGCCGGTTTCCGTCCCATCCTGTCGGACCAGATACCTGTCAGCGGTGTCACCAGGATGACGACCACGGCCGCGGCGGTCGAAAGCCAGAGCGAAACGCCCTCGCTCAGCGATGCCGCCGACGTGAGAAAGGCCGGAACATAGGTGATTCCGACGTAGTAAGTGATCGAGCCGAGTGAGGAGATTGCAAAGGCGCGGGCAATGCCCCCGCGATGATTGGCGAGGCTGTGGCGCAGCGGATTTCCGGGGATGGTCTGCTCGGCTACCTGCCGGTGGAACTCGGGCGACTCTTCCATTGTCGATCGGGCGATCCAGACGCTTCCAGCCAGGGCGGCACCGACGAAGAAGGGAATTCGCCAGCCCCAGCTTGCTAGGGCGGCCTCGCTCAACGAGGCGACCGTCAGCGCGGATACTCCGACCGCAAGAAGCGCACCGACCTCGCTCGCTGCTGAGGCCGACGAGGCGATGAGGCCACGCCGATGTCTTGGAGCGCCCTCGAGAAGATATGCGACCACGCCGGTATATTCTCCGCCGACGCTGAAACCCATCACGCAGCGCAGGAGGATCAGGAGCACGCCTGCCGCCTGCCCGATCTGCGCGTAGGTCGGGAGGAGGGCGGTCGCGAGCATCGCGGCCGTCATCACCGCGACCGACATCAGCAGCATGGTCCGCCGTCCCTTGCGGTCCCCGATATGTCCGAAGAAGACGGCACCGAGCGGTCGCATCAGATAGGCGATTGCGAATCCACCGAGGGTCACCAGAAGCGACATCTCGCCTGGTCCGAAGAAGACTCGGGCGAGGACGGTCGCGAAGTAGAGATAGAGCGTGAAATCGTACCATTCGACGATGGTCGAAAAGGCCGCGATCGCCAGCGAGCTGCGGGAGATCGTGCGTTGGCCGGCGTCAATTTCGATCGAAGCCACAAAATCACTCCGTTACCGAACAGAAACTAACTGATTTTAAACCATGTTCTTCTAGGCATCAGGCTCAACTGGAGCCGTGAGTGGGTAGCATCAGAAACCTGTTGAGGACGGGAGGCAACTCTTCGCAGGAGGAGACACGCCCCGCGTCCGCTCGGGCGGAAGGCCTGCTTCAGGAATTCGAAAGCAGCGGCAAGGGCTGGTTCTGGGAGACTAGCCGCGACGGCCATCTGACGTACATCAGCGAGAGCGTGGCGACTGGATTGGGGCGGGAGGCTGCCGACCTGATTGAACGGCCGTTCACCGATCTGATCTCGACCGAGACGTCCGATGGCAGTGCGACTTCGGAACGCACGCTCGGCTTCTATCTCTCGTCGCACGTTGCCTTTCAGGATCTCATCGTACGCGCCAAGACCAGGGATGAAATCTGGTGGTCGGTCACTGGAAGGCCGGTCCATGACGAGGTCGGACGATTCTTCGGCTTCCGTGGCTTTGCGTCGGATCTTACGAAGATCCGTCAGTCGGAGGTCGAGCTCGATCGCCTTGCCCGGCAGGATTCGCTCACCGGGCTTGCCAATCGCGAAGCGCTTCGCCGTGCCCTCGACGATGCTTTGATTAGCGCCGCCCGTCGCAAGCATCGCTGCTCTGTGTTCCTCCTCGACCTCGACCGCTTCAAGGCGGTCAACGACACGCTCGGCCACCCGGCCGGAGACACTTTGCTTCGCCTGGTTTCGCTGAGATTGCGCGACGAAGTGGGCGATCTTGGGCAAGTCGGTCGCCTCGGCGGCGACGAGTTCCAGGTCGTCCTCCCGACGACCTCGTCCAAAGAAGATCTCGGAAAGCTCGCGCAGGGGATCATCGACAGCCTTTCGCGGCCGTACACGATCAACCGGACGATGGTTTCGATCGGCGCTTCCGTAGGCATCGTCACGTCGGATTACGATGACCGCAAGTCGGACGATCTGATGCGAGACGCCGACCTTGCTCTCTACGCTGCGAAAGCGGCCGGCAAGGGATGCTTCCGCTTTTTCGCACCGGAAATGCACGAGGCGGCTCGCGAGCGGCAGAGAATGGAATCCGACCTTCGAGTCGCCGTTGAAAAGGGCCTGCTGCGGGTCGTATTCCAGCCTAGCGTCGACGCCTCCAGCGAGGCGGTAACCGGGTTCGAGGCGCTGGCCCGTTGGGACCATCCGGAGCACGGGCCCGTAAGCCCGTCGCTGTTCATTCCCCTTGCGGAAGAAATCGGGCTCATTCCCGAGATCGGCGAGTTTGTGCTTCGGACAGCCTGCGCCGAGGCAGCAAAATGGCCTCAGACCGTGTCCGTCGCCGTCAACCTGTCGCCGATCCAGTTCAAGTCGCACGCACTTCCCTCGACCGTCAGGGCGGTGCTTGGCGAGACCGGTCTCGACGCCACGCGGCTCGAGCTGGAAATCACCGAGGGCGTGTTGCTCAGCAACGACGACCACATCCATGACATGATTCACAGCCTGAAGGACATCGGCGTTAAGCTCGCGCTCGACGACTTCGGCACGGGCTATTCATCGCTGAGCTATCTGCTTCGCGTTCCGTTCGACAAGATCAAGATCGACCAGAGCTTCGTCCGCGGAGCATCCGATCCCGGAAGCCGGAACGCGGTGTTGATCCGGGCGATGATCGGCCTGGCTTCCGACCTCGACATGCAGACTACCGCCGAAGGCGTGGAGACCGCTGAAGAGCTCGCTCTCGTACGCAACCTCGGCTGCACTTTGATCCAGGGCTTCTATTTCGGCAAACCCATGCCGTCCGACGAAGCGGCGGTGCTCGCGGAGAAGGGAGCGGCTACGCGTCCGGACGCTCACCTGATCCAGCGTGAGCCGCGAATCCGGATCATCCGCGCGGCATTGCTTCACTATCACGGGCGAGTGAAGGGTGCCCGCCTCAGGAACATCTCCAGCGGCGGCGCCTTGGTGGAGTGCCGCGACGAAGTCGAAGTCGGAACGGACATCGGCCTCGATTTCGGCGCTGGCGGCGTGATCGCCGGAAAGGTCGTCTGGACGAAAGGCACGCAATTCGGTGTCCAGTTCGCAGAGAAGTTCGACCTCAAGCTTCTCCAGGTTGCGGCGAGCCCCTTGCCCAAGGG
>DASSFK010000201.1:0-4232 GCA_035694565.1 Sphingomicrobium sp. | reverse complement strand
TCGGCAACGTGATCCCCTTGCTGCTGGGCTTTGTGCTCGTCATCGCAGCCATTGCCCTCGCGCGGGGAGGGCGCTATCGGCGGCACACATAAAGCATTCTTTATATGACGTTCCGAACCAGACGGGACTGTTACGCAAGGATCTCAGCTCAACCATGCGCAATTCGTATCTCTTCACGTCCGAATCCGTTTCCGAGGGCCACCCGGACAAGGTTGCCGACCAGATCAGCGACGCGATCGTCGATCTTTTCCTGTCGAAGGACCCGGAAGCGCGCGTCGCCTGTGAGACGATGACGACCACCAACCGCGTCGTCCTGGCCGGTGAAATTCGCGGCCGCGGAATCATGGACGAGGCCGGAAACTGGGCCGAAGGCATCCGCGAGGAGATCGAGTCCACCGTCCGCGGCGTCGTGAAGCAGATCGGCTACGAGCAGGAAGGCTTCCACTGGGACCGCCTCGACTTTGCCAATCACCTGCACCCGCAGTCGGCGCACATCGCGCAGGGTGTCGATGCCGGCGAGAACAAGGAGGAGGGCGCTGGCGATCAGGGCATCATGTTCGGCTTCGCTTGCGACGAGACCCCGGACCTGATGCCGGCGACTCTCCATTACAGCCACAAGATCCTCGCCGAGATGGCCGCCGACCGCCATGCCGGACGTGCGCCATTTCTCGAGCCGGATGCCAAGAGCCAGGTCACGCTTCGCTTCGAAGGCGGCAAGCCGTCGAAGGCGACTGCGATCGTCGTCTCGACGCAGCACGCGCCGGGTTACGACAAGGGCGAGAAGCAGGCCGAACTCCACGCCTATGTGAAGGGCGTGGTCGCCAAGGTCATGCCGCCGGAGCTGCTCGGCAACGAGACCGTCTATCACATCAACCCGACCGGGAGCTTCGAGATCGGCGGCCCCGATGGTGACGCCGGAATCACGGGCCGCAAGATCATCGTCGACACCTACGGCGGTGCTGCACCGCACGGCGGCGGCGCCTTCTCGGGCAAGGATCCGACCAAGGTCGACCGTTCGGCCGCCTATGCCGCGCGCTACCTTGCGAAGAACATCGTCGCGGCGGGCTTCGCTCGCCGCTGCACGATCCAGCTCGCCTACGCCATCGGCGTGTCGAAGCCGCTGTCGCTCTATGTCGACACGCACGGAACCGGCACGGTCGACGATTCGCAGCTCGAGGAAGCGATCGGCAAGATCGGGAAGCTCGGCGGCCTCACCCCGCGCGGTATCCGCACGCATCTGGCGCTGAACAAGCCGATCTATCGGCCGACGGCCGCCTACGGCCACTTCGGTCGCGAGCCGCAGGGCGATCTTTTCCCATGGGAAAAGACGGACCTGGTCGACGACCTCAAGGCGGCCGTCGCCGCCTGAGGCCGATGACCGCCAACAAGGCCGGTGATCCCATCACGCTCAACCGCCTCTATGGGCGGGCGAGCGGGCACAAATTGCGGAAGGGCCAACAGGAGCTTGTCGACAGGCTCCTGCCGCAGATCGAAGTGCCGCTCGAAGGCGAGGTCACGTCGGTCGCCCTGTTTGGTGAAGATCGGACGCTTCATTTTGAGATCGGTTTCGGAGCGGGCGAGCATCTCGCCTACCGGGCCGACCTGCTGCCGGACCATGCTTTCATTGGGTGCGAGCCATTCCTCAATGGCGTCGCGACCGCCCTTGGTCATGTCCGCGACAAGCATCTGGTAAACGTCCGCATTTGGAAGGGCGATGCACTGGAGGTGCTTCAGCGGGTGCCGGATGAAGCGCTGAGTTTCATCTATCTGCTCCACCCGGATCCCTGGCCGAAGGCCCGGCACGCCAAGCGGCGGATGGTCAATGACGGCCCGGTCGATCTGTTCGCGTCCAAGCTGAAGCCGGGCGGCGAGTTCCGCCTCGCGACCGACGACCCGACCTATCTCAATTGGGCGTTGATGGTGATGCAGCGTCATCAGGGCCAATTCGAATGGCTGGCGAAGTCTCCGAAGGACTTCCTCGAGCCGTCGGGCGGCTGGATCGAGACACGCTATGGCGCAAAGTCGCGGCGCGAGGGTCGGAAGCCCTATTATCTGCGCTACAGGAGGACCTGATGAGGCATGCACTCCTCGCTTTCGCCGCTTTGCTCGCGCTGCCATCGGCCGCGAACGCCTGTTCCTGCATGGACACCGATGATCCGGGCCAACTGCATGAGTTTGCATCGGAGGCGGCGAAGGACGCCATCGCTTTGGTCGAGGTGGAAGCGGTGCGGGACTATGATCCGGGCAGCGGAACTGGCGAAGAGGTTCGCCTCGTCCGGACTTTGGCAGGCTCGAGCGCGAAAGGCTTCCGCATCGAACGGCGCCCGTTCGCGAGCAGCGCCTCGTGCGACGATCTGCTGCGAGCGGGGCAGCGCGCCGTGGTGATCCTCTACCCGGCGACCAGCGCGGCGGGGAAAGAGCCAAGGTTTCGGATCTCCGGCCTCTGCACCAACGTGCTTCTGAAAAAGCCGGCCTTTCGTGACTCCGTCGCCAGCCAAATCGGGATCGGCGAGCGCGGGTAGCGGCTGCTGCGGCATCGCTGTACAGCGCGGCCCATGGACATTCGCGACACCGTCCTCGCAGCGATCGGCAACACTCCGCTGATCAAGCTTCGCCGCGCCTCCGAAGAGACTGGCTGCACCATCCTCGGGAAGGCGGAGTTCATGAACCCCGGCCACTCGGTGAAGGACCGGGCGGCGCTCGGAATCGTCACCGATGCGATCGACAAGGGGCAGCTTCGGCCGGGAGGGATCATCGTCGAGGGGACTGCAGGAAACACGGGCATCGGCCTGACGGTGGTCGGCAATGCGCTCGGGATGAAGACGGTTATCGTCATTCCGGAGACACAGAGCCAGGAGAAGAAAGATACGCTCCGCTCGCTCGGGGCGACGCTCGTGGAGGTGCCGGCCGCGCCATATCGAAGCGACAATAATTACGTGAAAGTCGCTGCGCGAATGGCAGAGCGCATCGCTCGCGAGCATCCCGAAGGCGCGATCTTCGCAAATCAGTTCGACAATGTCGCCAACCGCGACGTGCATGTGCGCACGACCGGGCCGGAGATCTGGGCGCAGACCGACGGGAAGGTCGACGGTTTCGTGAGCGCGGTCGGTACCGGCGGAACGCTCGCCGGGACCGCGATCGCGTTGCGGGAACGCAAGCCCGGCGTAGCCATCGCCATTGCCGACGTGCCGGGCGCCGCTCTCTACAGCTATTACACCACGGGGGAGCTGAAGGCCGAGGGAAGCTCGATCACCGAAGGGATCGGGCAGGGGCGCGTAACGGCCAATCTCGAGGGGCTTGGTGTCGACGAAGCATTCTTCATCGAGGACCAGGAAAGCCTCACCGCGACCCTGGCGCTGGTGCACGAAGAGGGCCTCAACGTCGGGCTTTCAACCGGCGTCAACGTTGCAGGTGCGATCCGCCTCGCCAAAATCCTTGGACCGGGCAAGACGATCGTGACCGTGCTTTGCGACCCGGCGACCCGCTACCAGTCGCGGCTGTTCAATCCGGAATTCCTGCGCTCGAAGGGACTGCTGGCGCCCAAATGGCTCGAACGGCCGCAGAGTCTCGAACCGGCGTTGGTGTAAGACTATAGGGGTGCCTTCGCGACTCGGCGGGAGGCATAAATGACTCTATCTATCGGCAGCACTGCGCCGAATTTCACTGCGGAAACGACGCAGGGCCCACTCAACTTCCATGATTATATCGACGGCGGGTACGGGATTCTGTTCTCGCACCCGAAGGACTATACGCCGGTCTGCACGACCGAGCTCGGCTACATGGCGGGTCTCGCCGACGAGTTCGCCAAGCGGAACACGAAGGTCATCGGCCTCTCCGTCGATCCGGTCGGTGCTCACGAAGGCTGGGCGCAGGACATCAAGGACGTCACCGGGAACGAAGTGAACTTCCCGATGATCGGCGACCATGATCTCTCGGTCGCGAAGCTCTACAACATGCTCCCCGCCGACGCGGGCGAGACGTCGGACGGTCGGACGGCCGCCAACAATGCGACGGTTCGAACCGTCTACATCGTCGGACCGGACAAGCAGATCAAAGCGATGCTCATTTATCCGATGAGCTCGGGCCGGAATTTCGACGAGGTGCTGCGCCTGCTCGATTCGATCCAGCTGACCGCCAAGCATTCGGTGGCGACGCCGGTCAACTGGAAGCAGGGCGAGGACTGCATCATCGTTCCCTCGCTCTCGGACGAGGCTGCTCGCGAGAAATTCCCG
>DASSFK010000200.1:0-7385 GCA_035694565.1 Sphingomicrobium sp. | reverse complement strand
TCGAAAGCTACGGCTGCGCGGGTCTTCATGAGTCGTTTCCCCCAAAGAGTTTGGTGGCGCCTATGCCTCCAAGAAGCGCCTTATCCAACCACCAACGCGGGCATTGTCGTTCGGAGCGTCGAGCGAGGCGATCGCTGCGTCTGGATCGGGCACGATGTCGTAGCGCTTCTCAATCAGCGCCTTGGCGAAGGCGGGCGAGAATTCCGGGTGGAATTGGAAGGAGATAGCGGGGCGGTCGGTCCAGGCGAGCGCGGCGAAGGGCGTGAAGTCGGACTGGGCGACGACCTCGGTGTTGGGTGGCTGAACGACGACCTGATCCTGGTGGGAGGCTGGAGAAGCAACCGTCTCGGCCCCATCCATCCAGGATTTGGGCCGTACCACGTTGTAACGGTGAAGCCCCGCGCCCCAGCCCCTGTCCGATTTCTCGACATGGCCCCCAAGGGCCTCCGCCATCACTTGATGCCCGAAACAGACGCCGACCATCCGCGCGTCCTTTGCGTCGCGGATGAACTGCTGAAGCGGCTCGATCCACGGCAGCGGGTCATAGACTCCCGCGGGAGAGCCGGTGATCAGATAGGCGTCGTGTGCGTCCGGCTCCGGCAATTCTCCGGCCTGAACATCGAAGCTTTCGACCTCGATACCCGACCCGAGCATCGCCTCGAACATTGTCGGATAGTCACCAAACTCATCGCCAAGCTGGCCTGGGGGACGCCCCGTCTCGAGGATTGCAAGCTTCATGGCCGCCGCCTTGCCACCTCTCCGGGCTTCGGCCAATGCGGTTTCGAAAGGGGAGAGCGATGCACGCTGATCATCCGCTCGACGGGCGCCATGCCCTGATCACCGGTGGGGGCACCGGCATCGGAGCCGCGGCGGCGGAGCTTCTGAGCGCTGCCGGAGCCAGGGTCTCGCTGCTCGGACGCCGGGTCGAGCCTCTTCAGGAGGTCGCCAGTCGCATCGGCGGATCGGCATTCCAATGCGACGTTGCGATCCCCGCGAGCATCGGAAAAGCCTTCGAGGAAGCACGGGCGGCGAACGGGCCGATCGACCTCCTGATCGTCAACGCGGGCATCGCCGAGAGCGCGCCCTTCCACAAGATGACCCGGGAGGCATGGGACCGGATCATCTCGGTCAATCTGACCGGCGCGTTCGACACGGTTCAGGCGGCTCTTTCCGATTTGCTCAAGACCGCGGACGCGCGCGTCGTCTTCATCGCTTCGGTCGCCAGCCTTCGCGGCGTACCGTACGCAGCGCATTATGCCGCATCGAAACATGGCCTTCTCGGCCTGATGCGCTCGATGGCCGCCGAATATGCCAAGTCGAAGATGACCGTGAACGCGATCTGCCCAGGCTATGTCGACACGCCCATGACCGACCAGTCGGTCGCTCGCGTGTCGCAGATCACCGGACGCGGCGAGGGTGATGCTCGCTCGGCAATCACCAACATGAATGCGAGCGGGAGATTGGTCGACCCGCGCGCGATCGCCAACCTGGTGCTGACGCTCTGCCTGCCACTCAGCCGCGACATCAACGGTGCCGCCATCACGATCGACGGAGGTACGAGCGCGTGACGTTCGACGCGGCGAATTTCCGGCCCGAGCACTTTGTGTGGGCGTTCGCGGACGGCATCGCCACGGTCTCGCTGAACCGGCCGGAACGCAAGAATCCACTGACGTTCGAAAGCTACGCCGAGCTTCGCGACACCTTCCGCGCCCTTAACGATTCAAAAGACGCGAAAGTCGTCGTCATTCGCGGCGAAGGCGGCAATTTCTGCTCCGGCGGCGATGTCCACGAAATCATCGGACCGCTGACCAGGATGGACGACGCCGGCCTCTTGAAATTCACGACCATGACCGGCGACCTGGTCAAAGCGATCCGCGCCTGCCCGCAGCCGATCATCGCCGCGGTCGAAGGCGTGTGCGCGGGCGCCGGAGCGATCCTCGCGATGGCGAGCGATATTCGGCTCGCCTCGCCCAGCGCGAAAGCGTCATTCCTGTTCACTCGTGTCGGCCTGTCCGGCGCGGACATGGGCGCCTGCGCCATCCTGCCGCGAATCATTGGTCACGGGCGAGCGGCGGAATTGCTGTTCACCGGACGGTCGATGAATGCCGACGAAGGGCTTGCCTGGGGCTTCTGGAACCGTGTGGTCGAAGACGTGCTCGCCGAGGCGAGCGCGCTTGCGCTGGAGCTCGCGCACGGTCCCACGTTCGCGCACGCGATGACCAAGCGCCAGCTCGACGCCGAGTGGCACGTCTCGATCGAGGAGGCGATCACGATGGAGGCTAAGGCTCAGGCGGTCTGCATGACGACCAAGGACTTCCACCGCGCCTTCGAGGCCTTCGCCAACAAGCGGAAGCCGGAATTCCAGGGCGACTGATGGCCGACCGCAACTTTCTTGCCTGGCCGTTCTTCGAAGACCGTCACCGCGTGCTCGCGGCGAAGCTTGACCAATGGTGCGGGGCGACGATCCACGACGCCGAGCCCGCCGACCCCGACTACGCTTGCCGAGCGCTCGTTCAGGAATTGGGAAGCGCCGGCTTCCTCAAACTATGCGTGGGCGACGGCGATTCACGACCGGATGTCCGAAGCCTCGCCATCTGCCGCGAGATCCTCGCGAGCTACCACGGCCTCGCCGATTTCGCCTTTGCAATGCAGGGGCTCGGGTCCGGAGCGATCAGCCTGTTCGGAACGATCGAGCAGAAGCGAAAATGGCTCCCGCGCGTCGCCAGCGGAGAAGCGATCGCCGCCTTCGCCATGACCGAGCCCGAGTGCGGGTCAGATGCCGCGAACATGGCGACTTCCGCAATGCGCGACGGGAACGAATGGGTGCTGGTTGGCGAAAAGACCTACATCTCCAACGGCGGCATCGCGGACTTTTACCTGACCTTCGCGCGCACCGGCGAAGGCGAGGGATCGCGCGGATTGTCGGCTTTCATCGTGCCGGCCGAAGCCGTCGAGGTCGTTGAGCGGATCGACGCAATTGCCGCCCATCCGCTCGCGCGCCTGAAATATGACAACGCCCGGATCCCCGCCGACTCGATCGTCGGCGAACCAGGCGAGGGCTTCCGCGTCGGCATGGAAACGCTGAACCTGTTCCGCGTGACGGTCGGCGCGGCCGCGCTCGGCTTTGCGCGGCGCGCGCTCGATGAGGCGCTGAGTTTCGCGTCCGACCGTCGGCTCGGCACTGGCAAGCTTGCCGACAATGCGGTGACTCAGGCCAAGCTCGCCGACATGGCAACCGCGATCGATGCATCGGCGCTGCTGATCTACCGAGCGGCCTGGCAGCAGGATGTCGGCGGAACCGACCATCGCCGCGCCGCGGCCATGGCCAAGCTCAGTGCGACCGAATCCGCTCAGAAGGTCATCGACGCCGCAGTGCAGTTGCACGGCGGAATGGGTGTGACCAAGGGCGCCAAGGTCGAGGAACTCTATCGTGAGATCCGGGCGCTTCGAATCTACGAAGGCGCAAGCGAGGTGCAACGGCAGATCATCGCCCGCGACCTGCTTAGGGAGCATCGCTCGTGAAGGCGCTTCAACCGCCTGGCTGGCCTCGGCCAAAGGGTTACTCCAACGGCATGGCCGCCCGAGGCCGAATCATCGTGACTGCAGGAGTCGTCGGCTGGAACGAAGAGGAAAGCTTCACCTCCGACCGACTGGCAGACCAGTTCGCGCAAGCGCTTCGCAACATTCTCGCCATCCTCGCCTGCGATGGCGCCGACGCGTCGAGGATCGTGCGCCTGACCTGCTATGTCACCTCGATCGACGAATATCTTGAAAGCGCCAAGGAAATCGGCGCCGCCTGGACCGCGATCATGGGCAAGCACTACCCGGCGATGGCGCTGGTCGAAGTCGTCCGGCTCGTCGAGCGCCAGGCAAAGATCGAGATCGAAGCAACGGCGGTGGTGCCGGAGTGAGAGACCGGTTCGTAGAGGAACGCCTGCCTTCGCCGGACCAGCTTCCGGAATTCCGCTTCGACCTTCCTGAAGTAAACTATCCTGAGCAGCTGAACGCGGCCGCTGAGTTGCTGAAAGGTGGAACGCCTGAAGCGGTTGCGATCGTCAACGATCATGGCCGCTGGACCTATGCCGACCTCGACGAATTCAGCGGACGCATCGCCCGGTTGCTGGTCGCCGAAGAGGGCTTGATCCCCGGCAATCGCGTGCTTCTACGCGGGCCGAACGGCTATACCATGTTCGCGGCCTGGCTCGGCGTTCTGAAGGCCGGCGGAGTGGTCGTTGCGACCATGCCGCTGCTTCGCCCAGGCGAGATTGCGACAGTGATCGAGCGCGCGCAAATCAGCCATGCGATCGTCGACAGCCGATTCATCGGCGACTTTCGCGAAGCGGTCGACCAGACGCATTTCGTCAAGCGCATCGTCAAATATGACGGCGATTATGGGCAAGGCGAGCTGGAAACGCGCACCGCCTTGCTCGAACCGCTTCCTGCAGTGGACACGCATCGCGACGATCCGGCACTGATCGCATTCACCAGCGGTACGACGGGCGTACCCAAGGGCTGCGTTCAATTCCACCGCGACGTCCTCGCACCGTGTGACACGTTCGCGAAACACCTTGTCGGGCCCAAGCCGGGCGACGTGTTCATGACCAGCGCGCCGATGGCCTTCACCTTCGGCCTCGGAATCACCTTGATGTTCCCGCTGCGCTTCGGAGCAGCCGCCGCGACCATCGAGCAGGCAACTCCGCCGAAGATGATCGAGGCGATTGCGACGTTCGAAGTCACCCACATCGGCACTGCGCCAACTGCCTATAAGACGATGCTGTCGCAGCCCGATCTCGACAAAGCTCTGAAGTCGCTTCGCTACTGCATCTCCGCAGGCGAGCATCTGCCCGAAGCGACCTGGCGCGCGTGGCATGAGCGGACGGGTATCCCGATCACCGACGGAATCGGCTCGACCGAGATGATGCACATCTTCGTCTCGGCGGCGGGCAAGGACATCCGACCCGGCTCAACCGGCAAGGCGGTGCCGGGTTATATTGCCGCCATCCTCGACGACGACGGCCAGTCGCTGGGCGAAGGCATCGGTCGCCTCGCCATCCGAGGTCCCACCGGCTGCCGTTACCTCGACGATGAGCGCCAGACGAAATATGTCGAAGGCGGCTGGAACATCACCGGCGACACCTACCGCCGCGACTCCGACGGCTATTATTGGTACCTTGCGCGAAGCGACGACATGATCGTCAGCTCCGGTTACAACATCGGCGCCCCGGAGGTGGAGAACGCGCTCCTGGCGCATCCCGCGGTCGCCGAATGTGCAGTGATCGGCGTCGCCTGCGCCGAACGAGGCCAGAAGGTGAAAGCCTTTATCGTCCTCGCCGATTTCGCCGAATCCAGCGCCGAGCTGACCGAAAAGCTCCAGTCATTCGTGAAGGATCGGATCGCCCCCTACAAATATCCGCGTGAGATCGAATTCGTGGACGCGCTGCCGAAGACGGCAACGGGAAAGCTCAGAAGGTCGGAGCTTAGGGAACGTTAGAAGCCGGCGACGGATCAGCGCGTTCTTAGCGACCATCGTGGTTCGCGGCAGGCGAACAGGCGGCAAGCGTCGCAACCAAAGCCGCGACGAGAATTGCTCTTACTCGAACTCCACGATGACCTGATCCACGGCGACGCTTTCGCCGGCCTTCACCGGCGTCGCCTTGACCGTCGCGGCCTTGGGTGCGCGGAGGATGTTTTCCATCTTCATCGCTTCCATGATGGCCACCGTTTGGCCCGGCTCGACCATGTCGCCGGTCTTCACGTCGAGACGCGTTACCAGGCCCGGCATTGGTGCGAGAAGGAGGCGCGACAGGTCGGGCGGCGCCTTTTCGATCATGTGCACCGACAGCTGGGCAACGTGCGGGTCGAGAACCTGCACCTTGTGCGTCGCGCCGCGCGTCGTCAGCTCCCACTTCCGGCCATTTCGAGCGACTTGAACGGTACGCTGGCGCCCGCCGATCGTCAGGCCGAGCAGGCGCTGGCCCGGAATCCAGTTGCCAAAGATCTCGACCGGCAGACCATCGTCAACGCTAGCCATCGTGCCGCCCTCGAAGGGCTCAATATGCACTCGGTGCACCGCGCCGCCGATCTTCACCGAATGATCGCGGGGCGGCTCGATGTTGGTGTGGAGCTGGTCGCTGATCTGGCCGGCGCGCGCCTCGCGCGTCGTCTCGATCATCGCCGCGATTGCGGCAAGGTCGGCGATTAGCTGCGCGTCGGCCGGAGCGCCTTCGAAGCCTTCGGGATATTCCTCGGCGATGAAATTGGTGGTGATGTTCCCCTCGCGGAAGCGGGCGTGCTGCATCAGCGCGGACAGGAAATCGACGTTGTGGCCGATGCCGTCGATCTCGAACGCGTCGAGCGCTTCGACCTGCGCGTCGATCGCGGCTTCGCGCGTCGGCGCCCAGGTGACCAGCTTGGCGATCATCGGGTCGTAGAACATCGACACCTCGCCGCCTTCGAACACACCGTCGTCGACGCGCACGACGATGCCGTCGCGCTTCTCGGGCGACGGACGATAGCGGACGAGGCGGCCTGTCGACGGCAGGAACCCGCGATACGGGTCCTCGGCATAGACGCGATTCTCGACCGCCCAACCGTTCAACTTCACATCGTCTTGACTGAGCTTGAGCTTTTCGCCGGCCGCCACTCGGATCATCTGCTCGACGAGGTCGAGACCGGTGATCTCCTCGGTCACCGGATGCTCAACCTGCAGCCGGGTGTTCATTTCGAGAAAGTAGAAGCTCTTGCCGCTGGTATCCGCGCCCGAGACGATCAGCTCGACTGTGCCAGCGGAATAATATCCGACCGCGCGGGCCAGGGCGACGGCCTGTTCGCCCATGGCTTTGCGCATTTCTGGCGTCACGAACGGCGATGGCGCTTCCTCGACCACCTTCTGGTGTCGGCGCTGGATCGAGCATTCGCGCTCGCCGAGGTAGAGGATGTTGCCGTGCTGGTCACCGAGCACTTGGATCTCGATGTGCCGGGGTTGCTCGATGAACTTCTCGATGAAGACGCGATCGTCGCCGAAGCTGTTAAGGCCCTCGCGCTTGGTGGCTTCAAAGCCCTCGCGCACGTCCTTCTCGGACCAGGCGAGCCGCATGCCCTTGCCGCCGCCGCCAGCCGAGGCCTTCATCATCACCGGATAGCCGATGTCTTTGGCGATCTTCACCGCCTCGTCGGTGGTCGCGATATCGCCGAGATAGCCGGGGACGACGTTCACGCCGGCCTTCTGCGCGAGCTTCTTGGATTCGATCTTGTCGCCCATCGCCGCGATCGCCTTGGGCGGCGGACCGATGAAGGCGATGCCGGCCTTGTCGAGCGCCTTGGCGAAGGTGGTGCGCTCGGAGAGGAAGCCGTAGCCTGGGTGCACGGCCTCGGCTCCGGTCGCC
>DASSFK010000199.1:0-11322 GCA_035694565.1 Sphingomicrobium sp. | reverse complement strand
CTCCCGCTTGCCGCGGGTATCAACTGGGACCTTGGCATCGACGGCATCGCTTTGGTGCTCATCATGCTGTCGGTGTTCCTGATGCCGATCTGCATCGGGGCCAGCTGGCGGGCGATCGACAAGCGTGTGCCGGAATACATGGCGGCCTTCCTGCTGATGGAAGCGCTGATGCTCGGCGTGTTCGCCGCGCAAGACCTGTTCCTGTTCTACGTTTTCTTCGAGGGCGGTTTGATCCCGATGTATCTGATCATCGGAATCTGGGGCGGTGCTGAGCGAATCAAGGCCAGCTACAAGTTCTTCCTCTACACCCTGTTCGGCTCGGTGCTGATGCTGATCGCCATGATCTACATGGTGCTCCAGGCGAAGACGACGTCGATCCCGGCGCTGATGGCGCATGACTTCCCGGTCGATGCGCAGAAGTGGCTCTGGCTAGCCTTTTTCGCCAGCTTCGCGGTCAAGATGCCCATGTGGCCGGTCCACACCTGGTTGCCCGATGCGCACGTGCAGGCGCCAACGGCAGGCTCGGTTATCCTGGCCGGCGTGCTCCTCAAGATGGGCGGCTACGGCTTCATTCGCTTCTCCCTGCCGATGTTCCCGGAAGGTTCGGCTTATTTCGTGCCGTTCGTCTTCGTCCTCTCCGGTATCGCGGTGGTCTACACCAGCCTCGTCGCCCTGGTTCAGAGCGACATGAAGAAGCTGATCGCTTATTCGTCGGTCGCGCACATGGCGTTCGTCACGTTCGGCCTCTTCGCCTTCAACCAGCAGGGCATCGAAGGCGCGATGATGGTCATGCTCGGCCACGGCCTTGTGTCGGGCGCGCTCTTCCTTTGCGTCGGCGTCGTCTACGACCGCCTGCACACTCGCGAGATCGCCAAGTACGGCGGCCTGTCCAACAACATGCCCAGTTACGCCTTGCTGTTCATGGTTTTCACCATGGCCAGCGTCGGCCTTCCGGGGACGAGCAACTTCGTCGGCGAGTTCCTGAGCCTGGTCGGGACCTACAAGGTTTCGAGCTGGGCAGCGATCGTCGCAACCACCGGAATCATCCTCGGCGCGGCCTATATGCTGCTGCTCTACTGGCGGATTGCGTTCGGCGTCGCCCGAACTCCGGAAGCTGCTCAGATGTCCGATTTGTCGGCTCGCGAATGGTGGCTTCTTGCTCCGATTGCAGCGGGCGTCTTCTGGATGGGCATCTATCCGGAAAGCTTTATCCGGCCCTTCCGCTCCGACGTGAGCAGGATCCTCGAGCGCGTCGACCGCGCCGCTCCTGCCGGAGACATGAACCTAACAGCGGGCAAGCCGCAGCCGACTGCTGAGCACCATGCGCCCGAGGCAGCACATTAAATGAACCAGTTCGCACCCATCCTGCCTGAGCTGATCCTGACGATCGGCGCCATCGTCCTCATGATGGTCGCCGCATTCGGCGGGCGTCGGAGCGGCGGCGTCACCAGCTGGGCATCGGTCGCCGTGTTGATCGTCGCGACCTTTGCGCTGACGGGTGCACCGACCCATGCAGGCGGCGTTTTCGGCGGTTTGATAACGGCAGACCTGTTCGGCTCGTTCGGCAAGGCGATCATCTTCATCGCCTCCGCCGTCGCGATCATCGCGGCCCACGGCTGGTTCGAGCGCGATACCGAGCACAGCGCGGAATATTCGGTGCTCATCCTGTTCAGTGCGCTGGGCGGAGCAGTGATGGTTTCCGCGAGCAGTCTCGTCACCCTCTACGTCGGACTCGAGCTCCAGAGCCTCGCGTCCTACGTATTGGCGTCGTACCGCCGCACGGATGACCGTTCGGCTGAGGCGGGACTGAAATATTTTGTGCTCGGCGCGCTCGCCAGCGGCATCCTGCTCTACGGCATTTCGCTGCTCTATGGCTTCACCGGCACCATGAATTTCAACGGCATTGCCGCGACTTTCGCGCGCGACGGCGCTACATCGCTAGGCCTGTTGTTCGGCCTCGTGTTCGTGCTGGCCGGCATGGCCTTCAAGATTTCGGCGGTTCCGTTCCACATGTGGACGCCAGACGTCTACGAAGGCGCTCCGACGCCGGTGACGGCCTTTTTTGCTTCGGCCCCGAAGGTTGCCGCGGTCCTGCTGGGCACCCGAATCTGCCTGGATGCCCTCGCTCCGGCGACCGACGCCTGGCGGCAGATCGTGATCTTCGCCTCGCTCGCGTCGATCTTCCTCGGAGCTGTTGCGGCTTATGGCCAGACCAATATCAAGCGCCTGCTTGCCTATTCGTCGATCAACAACGTCGGCTTTGCGCTGGTTGGACTTGCCGCGGGCACGCCGCAGGGCGCGTCCTCGGTACTCTTCTACATGGCAGTCTACGTCGTGATGACGCTCGGCGCTTTTCTCTGCGTGCTCTGGATGCGTAACGAGAATGGTGAGCCGATCGAAGACATCGCTTCCTTGTCCGGCCTGTCCCAGACGCGTCCGGCCTATGCGGCAGCGATTGCGATCTTCATGTTCAGCCTCGCCGGAATTCCGCCGCTGTTCGGTTTCTGGCCGAAGTTGCTCGTCTTCCAAGCTGCGGTGAACTCGGGACTGATTGCTCTTGCAGTCGCGGCCATCATCGGGACCGTGATCGGAGCCTATTATTATCTTCGCATTGTGAAGGTCATGTACATCGACGATCCGGCCCCGGCATTTGCTCGCGTGCGCCAGCCGGTGCAGGGCGCGCTGATCTTCCTGGCGGCGGTCGCCGTTTCGCCGCTTGGCTATCTGCTGATCGGGCCGCTTAGCGCGCTCACGGATCGCGCTGCAGGATCGATTTTCTGACCCGCATTCGGATCGTCGAACGCACCGGCTCGACGAACGCCGACCTCCTGAACGACCGGACCGCAATCGAAGGCGACTGGCTCGTAGCGATGGCTCAGGATGCGGGGCGTGGCCGCCAGGGCCGCGAATGGGTCAGCGACACCGGCAATTTTTTTGGAAGCACGCTGGTTAGGCTTGCAGGGGCCGACCCGGCTCCACAGGCGCTTTCGCTGGTCGCCGGGCTTGCGCTGATCGAAGCGGTCGATGTGGCAGTTCCGAACCAGCCGCTGATGCTGAAGTGGCCAAATGACCTGCTGTTGGGCACCGCGAAGCTCGCCGGAATCCTCCTCGAACGGAGTGGAGATTGCGTTGTCGTCGGATTCGGCTTGAACCTGACGACTGCCCCAAAGCTCGAAGGGCGCGACACAGCTGCTCTCAACGGTGCGCTCTTGCCTCAGGCCTTTGCGCCGCTCCTTGCGGGAAGTTTCGCTCGGATGCTCTCGCTGTGGCGCAGTTCGGATCCGGAGGCCTTTGCCCGGGCATGGCTTGCTCACGCGCATCCGATCGGGACCCGGCTGACGGTCCACTCGAGCGCGGATGAGAAAGTCAGCGGAACCTTCGACGGGATCGAGCCCGACGGTGCGCTTCGCCTGCGCCGGAACGGCGGCGTCGACATCGTCCGTGCCGGCGACGTCGAGCTCTAAAAGTCCGTCTTTCCGAACCTTTCGATTCCCTGGTTCATGCCGGGCGGGTCGAGGGTCGTCAGGTCGAGATCCAGGGGCTCTCCGCCAATCCATTCCCCTAGGCTGGTGTGGTCGGCGAGATCGTCGTTTGTGAGCGGGTGCACCAACGCGCGAAGTCCGGACGCACGGACCAGTTCCTGCACTCGGTCGACCGACTTGCGCAGGAAGTGCACTTCGTACTGCGGGATTGGATGTGGTCCAGCTTTGCCTTCGGTCATCCGTCCGACGAAAAGAATGTCCCGCTCGGCTTGGAAGCGGCTCCGAAGCGCTTCGGCATCCCTGCGCTGTTCCGGCGAGAAATAGATGTGGGCATGATAGGGCGAGTCGTCGGGCAGGCTCATCTCGGTTCACCGTCAAGTTGTGAACGACAGCCGGTGCGGCTAGTGCGCAACCATGCTGCTAGCCATCGACGCGGGCAATACGAATGTCGTTTTCGCGCTCGTGGATGGGCGCGAGATCAAGACGCGCTGGCGGATTGCGAGCGATCCGCGGAGAACGGCGGACGAATATGCTGTCTGGCTGCACCAGCTGCTCGCGCTCGAGGGCTATTCGAAGGCCGATGTGACAGCGGCAATCATCGGATCGGTGGTGCCGCGCGCCAACCACAATCTCGAAGTCCTCGCGACGAAGTATTTCAGCGTCGAGCCGGTGATTGCCGGCGAGGGGAAAGCGGCCTGGCCGATCGCTCTCGATGTCGATGAGCCGCAGAGCGTCGGCGCCGACCGGGCGCTCAACGTCATTGCGGCACACGAGAAATTCCCCGGCGACCTGATCGTCATCGACTTCGGCACCGCGACGACCTTCGATGTTGCGGACTTCAGCGGGGCGTACAAGGGCGGGATCATTGCTCCGGGAATCAACCTGTCGATCGATGCGCTGGTGAATGCAGCAGCCAAGCTTCCGCGAATCGCCATCGATGTCCCCGAAGACAAGTCGGTTATCGGCCGAACCACCGAGAGCCAAATGCTGACCGGCATCTATTGGGGCTATGTCGCGATGATGGAAGGGCTCGTGGCGCGCCTGAAGAAGGAGATCGGCCGCCCGGTGAAAGTCATCGCGACCGGCGGCCTCGCCACCCTATTCGACAAGCAGACCGACCTGTTCGACGTCGTTGAACCCGATCTCACGATCCAGGGGTTGAGCCTGCTCAATGAAAAGGTCGCATCGGCTTAAATGACCCCAGGCGAAGAGCTGATTTTCTGCGCGCTCGGCGGATCGGGCGAGATTGGCATGAACGTCAATCTTTACGGCACGCAGGGCAAGTGGCTGATGGTCGACCTCGGGCTGACCTTCGCCGACCCCGACTATCCGGGCATCGACCTCATCCTTCCCGACCTCGAGTTCATCGAGGAGCAGCGCGACAGGCTGGCAGGAATCGTCCTGACCCACGGCCATGAGGACCATATCGGGGCGATCCCTTATCTCGCGGCGGACCTGAAGGCTCCGCTCTATGCGACGCCGTTCACAGCCGGGTTGATAGCGGAAAAATTGGAGGAGGAGGGACTCACCGGTCAGGTGAAGCTCAACGTCATCGCGCGCGACGCGAGCTTCGAGATCGGGCCGTTCAAGCTGACCTATGTTGCGCTTGCCCACTCCATTCCCGAGGGCAACGGACTGCTGATCGAAACGCCTCACGGGCGCATCTTCCATACCGGCGACTGGAAGATCGACGAGACCCCGGTGCTTGGGGAGCCGTCCAGCCACGAAGCCCTGGAACGCGTCGGCGACGAGGGCATCCTCGCGCTGGTCTGCGATTCCACCAACGTTTTCCAGGACGCGTCATCAGGGTCGGAGGCGGGAGTTCACGAAGGGCTCCGCAACGAGGTCGCGAGGGCCCGCGGGCGTGTCGTCGTCACAACCTTCGCGTCGAACGCGGCGCGCCTGCAGACGATTGGACGCGTGGCGAACGAAACCGGACGGAAGGTCTGCATGGCGGGGCGCTCGCTTGACCGGATCGTTCGGGTCGCGAAATCGACCGGCTATCTGTTGGACTTTCCCGAGATCGTCGGGTTCGACGAGGTCATGCGTCTGCCGCGCAAGGAGGCCCTCATCATGGCGACCGGCGGACAGGGGGAGCAGCGCGCCGCGCTCGGCCGAATCGCGCTTGGCAATCACGACATCAAGCTGACCGAAGGTGACACGGTCATCTTTTCCTCGAAAATCATCCCCGGAAACGAGGCGGCGATCGGGCGCATCATGAATGCGCTTTCGGACCTCGGCGTGATCATCATCACCGACCGTCAGGCGCACGTTCACGTGTCCGGACACCCGGGGCGACCCGAGCTGGCGCAAATGTACGACTGGATCCGGCCAGAGATCATTGTCCCCGTCCACGGCGAGCCTCGCCATATGGCCGAGCATGCGCGCTTTGCCCTGTCCCATGGCGTTCCGAAGGCGGCGCTCCAGCGTAATGGCGATGTCGTTCGCCTCGCGCCTGACGGACCAGAGAAGCTCGCGGAAGTTCGTGTCGGTCGCCTCGTGCTCGATGGAGACGTCATTCTGCCGGCGGACGGAGCGACGATCACCGAGCGGCGCCGCCTCGGATTCAGCGGCCTCATCACAGTAGCGCTACCGGTCGGACCGGATGGCGAGCTCGCGGGCACCCCGATCGTCCGGCCCTTTGGAGTTCCGATCGAGGAAGACCGCGACGACTTTGTCGCAGATGCGACGGACTCGGCGGAGAAGGCTTTCAACCCGTCGGCAGCCGAGGATCAGCTGCGGGAGGCTGTCCGGCTTGCAGTCCGGCGTTGCGCGACCGCCTGGACGGGCAAGAAGCCGCTGGTCGAAGTCATGCTCGTCCGCACCACCTCATGAAGTGGACGTCGGTCTCGGCCATTTTCTTCCTCTTTTTCGCGGCGAGCGCCTTCTTCCTGCTGCCGTTCGGAGTGAGGACGGACGAGGAAATGGGGACGGAGAAGATTGCCGGGCAGGCGGATAGCGCGCCGCACCGGTTCGACCTGAAGCGGCATTTGCTGAAAGCCGTGCTGCTTGGCGCGGTCCTGACCGCGATCTATTACGCGAATTACGTCAATGGCTGGATCACAGCCAAAGACCTCGACTTCTACAATTAGCTCGGCTGCTTAGCGGCGCTTGTCGACCACCTGTGCGAGCGCTGCATAGAGCTTGCCGGTGTCCGACGACATCAGCGTCACGGCGATGATGCCGCCGTCCTTGTCCGCGACGACGCGGCGCATCATCGCTTCGAAATCGTGGACGTAGCGATGGACCGCGTCCTGGAACTCGATGTCGGCCTCGTAGTGGGCTTTGATCGCGCGGGTCTCCGAGCCTTCGAGCAGCCGCACGGCTCGGCGAGTGAAAACCCCGCGATTGCCCTTGAGATATTGGTCCCACGCCTTGTCGTCGACTTCGTCGGACAGGAGCTTGCCGACGTCGATCGACGCCGAGTTCATCGAGTCGATCAGCAGGGAGACTCGACGAGCGAAAGCTTCGCTGTCCTTCTCGCGCTGCTGCGAGCTGACCTGTTCCATGTGTTGCTCGAGCGCAGAGGCGCTTCGGCCCAGTGTGAGCATCTGCTCGGTCAGGCGGTCGGAGGCCGAGCGGGCCGCTTCGACCGCGCGAGCGGCGGTCGTCTGAACTTCGAGAAGCTTCTGCTCGACCTCTTCGCGAATGACGACTTCGAGGGCCTCGCGGGTGGCCGACGAAAGGTTCTGGGCGCTCTCCGGAACGATTCGGGTAATGGCCTCGCGGGCGCGTTCAGCAGCGTGCGACGCCGCTTCCTTCACCTGGACCATCGCTTCGATCAGGGCGGGGCCCGTTTCGTGACTGAGCTTGGTGGCTTCGTTCTGGGCCGCACCGATGGCCTGGGCCAGTGAAATCAACCGCTCGCCGGCCTCTCCGACACCTTCATCAAGAGTTGCGAGCAGGGTCGCAAACCGGTCCTGTTGCTCGGCGATTCCCGCTGCGGACGTGCGGATGCGGTCACTGGCTTCGACTGCCGCTTCGCGCATCCAGGCGAGCTCCGGCTTGATACGTTCGGTCGACCGGATGAGCCGCTCGGCACCTGCCTCGGCATCGCCAATGGCTAGCGAAAGCTGGTCCTTCACGTCGCTGGTAAGGCGGCCGACGTAATTCTGAAGCGCGGCAGCGCGCTCGGCCAGCGCTTCCACTGCATTGTCTTGAGCGCCGGTCTCCTCCGACAGCTGCTGAAGCTCGACCCGCGCACGTCCGATCGACTTGGCGAAGGCACCGGCCTTCTGGTCACCCGTCTCGGCGAGCGTCGTGAAATGCTGGTCGAGCTCGGCGAGAGCCCGGGCCGTCTCGGCCACGATCCGCTGAGAGGCGCGCTCCTGCTCGGCGATCCGCGAAGTCAGGCCATCGAGCGCGACGTTGGCGGCCGACACGTTGGATGCAAGCGATTCCGCGGCTTCGGCGCCAGTCCGGCCGATGCCAGCGGACGATTGTTCGACGAGCGACGCAACGGCGGCTGCCTGAGTATCTATTCCCGAACGGATCTGCTCGAGCGTTGCCGCGGCGCGGGTCATTAGGTCGTTTGCAGTCGCCGACATCCGCGTGTTGGCATCGCTGATCGACGCCGACGCCGCCTTGCCGGTCGATTCCATTTGCGCCAGATGCTCGGTCAGTCGAGCGACGGCCGCGGTGACGACCTCCTCGGCGGTTTTTGCCTTGGCCGAAAGCGACGACACTTGCTCGGAGAAGCCGGTCGCGTGGCGGGAGGCAGCCGCGCCCGCTATCTGGAGCTGCTCGGACATGCTCCGCGCCGTTGCTTCCGCCTTCGGCAGATCGTCGAGCAGGACTGCGATGTCGTTGCGCGCGGATTCCGCTGCCCGGTCAAGCGCAACACCGTGCTTCACCAGCTTGTCGCTGCTCGAATCCAGCTCGCGAGTGATGCCGCCAAGCTTGCCTGTCGTCTCATCGCCGAGCTGCATGAGGTGCTGCGCGATCATGGTCAGCTCGCTGCGGCTGTCCTGGATTCGCTGCGACAGAACTCCAAGAAGGCCTTCGAGCGAACGAGCTTCCGCGCGCATTTCGACGACCGACCGGGTGAAGCGCTCGGCTTCCTTGCGGCGGGTCCGCCCGAACATGATCCAGACGAGGCCGAGAAGAGCCAGGGGTCCGGCGGCGAGCGCGAGCCACTGCGCGATCTGCGGAGATGAAAGGGGCTGGTTCGCAAGCGCCTTTCCGGCGGCCCAGGCGATGTAGCCGATCCAGAACGCCG
Organism: Sphingomicrobium sp.; assembly: GCA_035694565.1. Lineage (GTDB taxonomy): Bacteria > Pseudomonadota > Alphaproteobacteria > Sphingomonadales > Sphingomonadaceae > Sphingomicrobium. Next base: position 2,622 of record DASSFK010000199.1, on the reverse strand, counting down.
CAAGGATGGTGAGGGCGCTGCCCAGAACCTGGCGCCCACCCGCTCCCTGGAATTCGGAATCGGCTTCCGATTCACGCCAAGCGTGAGGGTCAAAACTGCTTGAAATTTCAGCCTCTACAGGCGGCGATACATAATCCCGCAATGAAGTGGGCTGGCTGTCGGCGCTCTGCGGGCTGGTTTTCATAACGGGCAGTTTATCATCTTTGTCCCGGCGCGAAAGCCGTTACAGAAGCGGTTCGGCGTTCGTTTTGCGACTGTTGGCGTACGGTGATTTGGGAGGGGGGTCGTTTGGCGCTCGGCGCTCTTATCGGGGCCTATCAGGAGGACGATTCCGGCGGCTTGACCGCCTTGCTTCCGCTCGCCGGCAGAACGCTGATCGAATACCAGGTCCGCTGCGCTGCCGCCGCAGGCGCATCTCCCGTCGTTGTGCTGGTCGAACGCATTCCCCAAGCGCTGAACCAGGCGTTTGAACGCCTGCGCTCAGAAGGGCTCGCCGTCGTCCTGGTCAGCGACGGAAGCGAGGCCGCCACACGTTTCGAAGCTTCTGAACTCGTCCTGCTGGTTGGCGACGGTATTGCGGCGCCGCTCGATCTTTTGATGCGCCTCGAGCATGAACATGAGGCTCTTGTTCTCACCGTTCCGGATGACGAGGAACACGAGGATTTCGAACGGATCGACAGTGCAAGCCGATGGAGCGGCATTGCGCTCATCGAGGGGCGGATGCTCGGCGCCACCGCTGCGATGCTCGGCGACTGGGACCTGCCATCAACCTTGTTGCGCCGATCGCTTCAAGCTGGCTCGAGACTTCAGCCGGTCGCAGCCGGGCAGGAGCCGTTCCTCGCCCGAAACACCGGCGCACTCGACCAGTTCGAGCGTTCGTTGCTCGCGGCTTCCCGAACCAAGCGCAACGACCTCGTCAGTCGCTATGTCCTGCCGGTGGTCGAGGACTTCACCACCGAAAAGCTGATGGAGACAGCCGTCCGGCCCCAGTGGCTCATGTTTGTTGCATTAGCCCTGACGATCGGAGCAGCTTTCGCCTTCACCCGCGGATGGCTGTGGCCGGCTGTCGGGATGCTGGTTCTGTCGACTCCGTTGGATCTGGTTGCGAGGAGGCTTGGGATACTTCGTCTTCGGCCGATTCCCCCGAAGACATACTCGCAGCTCCTGCTCTGGCCCGCTGGTGGACTTGCCCTTTTGGCGCTTGGCTGGTGGGAAACGCGGCATGGCGCAGGATGGGGAGCCCTTGTTTGCGCCGTCAGCGCCGCCGCTTTTGCCCAGGCCTTTCAGGTCGAAAGGGTTCATACTGATCTGGCGCTTCCGCCGTGGGTGATTTCCCGGCGGAATGCGATCCTGCTTCTCATCCTGTTTGCAATCGGCGGGGCCTGGACCGGATTCCTGGTTGGGGTGCTGATTTACGCGGCCATTTCGTTCTTTTTCGTCCAGTATCTGGTTCACCGCTTACAGTCAGAATTGACGCCGCATTAACCTCGATCCGATAATGCCAATCAAATGGTGCCGGACGAATGGCCGATTGCCTCGCCGTCTGAAGACGATGGGGGCTATCCTGCGCGACCCGCAGGCCGCAGGCGCTTGCCTACCGTACGGCGGGACTTCTTCCTCGATCCACGAGACCGGCTGACCGAGCAGGAGCGGGCGTTGATGACGTCGATGCTCGCGGAATTGCTCGGCACGATCGCCGAGGAAATTCGTGCCTTGCTGCCTATCGGGCTCGCCGCCGCGAACGACGAGGACAGCCAACATCTTTTTCGTGAACTCAGCGACAGCGGATTGCTCGACCATTCCGACTTGATTGCCTTGCTTCTTCGCCGTGCTGACGAGGAGCGGGTTGCCAACGCCATTCGCGCCCGGTCCAACCCCCGAGGCGGTTTCCTCCAGGCCCTGATTGCCGACGAGAATGAAGCGGTCTCGGCATCAGCAATGGCGTTGATCCTGGCTCGCGGACGCCGGCGCAATCGCCTTGGTCAGCCGCGCATCGAGTTCGAGGATCTTCCTGCCGGCCTCGCGAACGCACTTGCGAACGCCGTCGCTGCTGCGCTCAGGCAACGCGTGCCGGGCCTGGCGTCGAGCGAAGCTCATCTCCACTTCGGAAGCGCAGCGGCCACGCTTCTGAAATTGCGTGATGAAAGCAAGGCCGTCGACCAACTGACGTCCGCACTCGTGAAAATCCTGAGCAAGGCCGGCTATCTCGACGAACGCATTCTCGACGCCGCAGCCGAAGAAGGCGACGTTGCTTTCCTGTCCTTTGCCTTGGGCGAAAGGGCAGGGATCGGTGGCGGCAATGCCTGGGATTACCTCGCCGATGGCGAAGACGGGCGTCTCGTGCTGCTTCTCCGTCTGGCCGGGATATCGCGTGACTTCGCAGCGAGGCTGCTGGCTCTGCTCGGAGATCTGGTCGGTATTGCCGATCTGGGAACGGCAATAGGCCGTTTCGATGCGCTCGATGAAGCGAAGGCCCGCTCCGTCAGCGAATGGCTTCAACTCGATCCGGCCTATCGCGCGGCTCTAAGGACAATGGGGAGCGACAGTGGCGACCGCTCCGTCTGATCGGGGGCCCGTTCGCGGTCGCCTCGACGGGCACGATCGGCTGATCTCGGCCGACCC
>DASSFK010000198.1:0-18381 GCA_035694565.1 Sphingomicrobium sp. | reverse complement strand
GCGCTTAAAGCCATTCCGCGCGACAAATTCGACTATGTCTGGCTGATCGACATTCCCGCCTTCAATCCCGAACTGACACGCGGAATGACACTGCTCTGGAAAGGACATGGGTCGATACTCTATCGTATCGACAAATGACCGCGCTTTCCGTCGTAATTCCCTGCTTCAATGAAGAAGCCTGCTTGCCGGAACTGTACCGGCGGCTGACCGCGGCGGCGCGTATTGCGGTCGGCGAGGATTACGAGCTTGTGCTGATCAACGACGGATCGCGGGATCGCACCTGGCCGGTTATGCGACAGCTCGCGGACGCGGACGGTCACGTCCTGGGAGTCAATCTTTCGCGCAATCATGGTCACCAGCTGGCGCTGACGGCCGGCCTGGATCTTTGCCGCGGCGAGAAAATCCTGATCATCGACGCGGATCTTCAGGATCCGCCCGAATTGCTTCCCGCGATGCTGGAGGCGATGCGCGAGCAAGAGGCCGACGTCGTCTACGGCGTGCGCCGCAGTCGAGCGGGAGAGACGGCGTTCAAGCGTGCGACTGCGCACGGTTTCTATCGAATGCTGTCCCGGGCGACCGAGATCGACATTCCGGTGGACACCGGCGACTTCCGGCTGATGAGCCGCAGAGCGCTGGAGGCCTTGCTGGCAATGCCCGAACAGTCGCGGTTCATCCGCGGGATGGTCGCTTGGATCGGCTTTCGGCAGGTGCCGTTCGCTTACGACCGCGACCAGCGTTTCGCCGGTGAGACCAAATATCCGTTCCGCAAGATGCTCCGGTTTGCATTCGACGCACTCACCGGTTTCTCGTCGGCGCCTCTGAAGCTCGCGAGCCATGCAGGCCTCGCCCTCTCGCTCGGCTCGCTGCTGATCATCGCCTACATCGCCTATGCCTGGTTCGCCGGCCGCAACATCCAGGGCTGGACCTCGCTGATGCTGGTCGTGGTGGTGCTCGGCGCAGTCCAGATGTTCGTCCTTGCACTGATGGGCGAATATATCGGCCGCCTCTACAATGAGGTGAAGGGCCGGCCTCTCTACATCGTGCAGGAAGTTGCCGGCCGTGAGGCTCGCGCCGGCCAGCTAGGCTATGTCGCGGAAGCCACCGCGAAGAGCGAGAGCCCCGGCGGCAGCGGCACGCGCCCGATCAAGCCGCGCTCGGCGGCAAAGGTTCGTTCCAAGGCCTGATTGATCGGCGCCGGCGGAAGCGACAGTTTCGAATCGTCCTTGCCGCGCGCCTTCGATGCGAGCCGTTCGGCTACCGCCACGGGAAACAATAAGCTGTTGAAATAGCCGATCGCTTCCAGCTTGAGAGGCGACGCCGCGATCAGTCTTCTCAATGAGGCCTTGGAATAGCGCCGCTGGTGATGGTTCACGACGTCGTGCGCCGACCACATCCATTGGTGCGCAGGGACCGTCATCACCAGCTTCCCGCCGGGTTTGAGCAGGCGCGCAATGGATGCGATTGCTCCTTCGTCGTCAACGATGTGCTCGATGACGTCGAAGGCACCAACCAGGTCGTAATGATGCTCGGGAATCCCGGCGAGCTCAGGAAGCGGCGCCGAGAAAATCTCATGGCCGGCCCTTTTCTCGGCGAAGCTTCGAGCGGCCTCATCGATCTCGAGGCCCGCGACGGTCCCGAACTCGCTGAGCATCTTGAGATTGTGGCCAGTCCCGCAACCGATCTCCAGGACGCGTGCATTCTTCGGCGGCTGCACGCGGCGCCGAATCAGCGCCGCGAGGACCTTGCGGCGCGCGACGTACCACCAATGGCGCTCGTCCAATTCCGCCATGGAATCGTAGACGGACCTGTCCATCAGCGAAAAACCCATTGGCGATTGAGAGTGAACGTCACCAGCGGCGTTACGAACAGCATCGGTACGATCGGCGCGGCTCGTCCGAGGTCGAGATGGGTGAAGAGCAACCAGACCCAGAAGCTGTTGAGCGCATAGCTTATGATCGAAACGGTCACGAACCGCGCCTTCGTTGCATGCGTCCGCTCGGACCCGTGACCTTTGAAGCTCCAGAAGCTGTGCATGAAATAGCCGCTGGCGACCGCGATTGCGTAGGCGAGGAAATTTCCAAGCTGGGGATGCCACTTCAGGACCAGCGCGACGATCGCGTAGATTCCGACGCCAAGCGCAGTCGCGACAGCGCCGCTTACGCCAAAGCGTAAAAGCTGGCCGAGGAGGCGGCGGCGGTCAGGATGAAGCGTGGAAATCATCGAAGGCGGTCTGCTTGCTCTGTAGCCGTGCCCCGCTACAGCAGGGAACCCTTTAAAAAGAGGCAAGCTTGGATCGCCTTCTCGAACTGGTCGACCGCTACTGGAAATGGGTTGTGGTCGGCACCTGGCTAGCCTTGTGCGCCTATTTCGTGATCAATCGCTGGAACGCGATCCACTATTTCCAGCTCCCCGATACCGACGACAATCTTCGAATGAGCCAGGTCCGCGCGCTCCTCGCAGGTCAGGACTGGTTCGATCTTCGTCAGTATCGGCTGAACCCTCCTTATGGAGCGAACATTCACTGGTCGCGGCTCGTCGACCTGCCGATCGCCGGGATCATCCTCGCGCTTCGGCCGCTGATCGGTGGACCTCATGCGGAGCAGGCCGCCATCGCGATCGCGCCGATGCTGCCGCTGCTGCTTCTGCTGTTTTCTCTCGCGCTGACGGTGCGACGGCTTGTCGACCGCCACGCATACCCGCTGGCGTTCGTCGCTTTGTTCTTCGCGGGCTCGGCGATGGGAATGTTCATGCCGGCGCGGATCGATCATCACGGATGGCAGCTCGCGTTGCTTGCGCTGGCCATTGCCGGATTGGCGGATCCGAAGCGCGCCAGGGGCGGCACAGTCGCGGGCATCGCTTCGGCAATGTCGTTGTGGATCGGCCTCGAGATGCTGATCTACCTTGCCATTGTCGCGGCGGCGACCGCCCTGTTCTGGGTCGGCGATGCCGGCGAGCGTCGGCGTGTATCGACCTATGCGGCCACGCTCGGGGGCGGCACGGCTTTGGGCTTCGTCGTTTTCGTGTCGTACGCGAACCGTCTGCCCGTGTGCGATGCCCTGTCGCCGGTCTGGCTCTCCGACGCCCTGCTCGGTTCGGCGCTCCTGTTCGGATTGACCCTCCTTTCGCCGGGCGATTGGAAGAAGCGTCTTGCACTCGCAGCGGTGGCGGGAGTGGTGGTGGCGGCATTTCACGCATTGATGTGGCCGCACTGCCTGTCGCGGCTCGAAGGCGTTTCGCCCGAGGTCCAGCAATTGTGGCTCAGCCACGTTCGTGAAGCGCGTCCGATCTATCGCCACGGCTGGCAGACCGTCCTCGGCGTAAGCGCAATCCCGGTGACGGGGATTATCGGCTGGCTCCTCCTCACTTGGACCAAGCGGCGTGATCCGGAGCTCCTCCGGCGCATCCTCGCGGGCGCCGCTCCCCTTCTCGCAGCTGCCTTACTCCTCCTCTGGCAGACCCGGACCGGCCCGGCGGCGCAGATTCTTGGAGTGGCTGGGGCCACCGCCCTGATCTGGGTCGCGGTGCCGTGGACCTGGGGTTCCCGGTTTGCGGCGGTTCGAGTGCTCGGCACGTTCCTTTTGATCGTGCTCGGCCTCGGCGCGGCCGTTCCGTTCGCGAGCCAATTCTACCCGGTGAAGAAAAAGACGCCCACCGAGCTCGCCGTCGACAAGGCGAACCGCCAGTGCACGTCGATGTGGGGAATGAAGGCGGTCGCGCAGCACCCGAAGGGCATGGTCTTCACCTTCGTCGATCTGGGGCCGAGGTTGATCATTCTGACCCACCACAACGCGGTAACCGGCCCCTATCACCGCAACGGCGAGCAGATCGGTGACGTCATGAAGGCATTCCGCGGCAATGAAGCGCAGGCGCATGCGATCATTGGCAAATATCGCTCAGACTATCTGCTGATTTGCCCGAACATGTCGACGGCGACGATCTTCCGCTCGGAAGCGCCCAACGGTTTCTACGGCCAGTTGGTCAAGGGCAGGATTCCAGCCTGGTTGAAGCCGGTCGCCCTGCCGAAGGACTCGCCGTTCAAGATGTGGCGGGTGAATCGCTAGCGCTTTAGCGATTGGACCGCGGCGAGTGTCTTGGATACGTGTTCGCTCCAGTTGAGATCAGAGTGGACGAAGGCGATCTTGCCGTCCTTCCCGATCACGTAGGACGTCCGGTCGGTAAGGCCCGGCTTCTGCTTGAGGGAGACATCGTAGGACTTGATCACGTCCGGGGTAGCCGTCGCGACGGGGAAGGCGCTCCGGCACGCCTCGATCGAGAATTTCTGAAGCGTCGGCAGATCGTCGGCCGACATTCCGATCACTTGGGCGCCGGCCTTCTTGAAGTCCTTGGCCGCCTCGCTGAAAGCATGCGCTTCAAGGGTGCAGCCCTCAGTGAAAGCCTTCGGGAAGAAGTACAGGACGACGGGGCCTTTTCTGAGCTGGTCGGCGAGGTGGAGCTTGAACGCCTTGCCGCCGACCGCGCCGGTCGTCGTGAAGTCGGGAGCTTTGGTCCCTTCCGGAAGTGCTGCCGCGGCCGGGGGCGTGGCGGTTGCCGCCAAGACCAATCCGATAACCCACTTGCGCATGCGACTCTCCTTCGATTTCCTGAGCGCTGTACCCAATGCGGGGCAAGAGCGGCAACTCGAAAGGCTTCGGCGTGCGGGCAGCAATATTCACGGCTTCGTTGGTGATGGTGGCCGCGTGCGCGGACACAGGGTCGAAAGCTGATGAAAATGCGCAATCCGCAGAAAAGGTTTCTTCGCCCACGACCCGCATCGGTCACCGGGAAGGCACCGGGGAGCCTTCTCCCTCGGCTCCGCCGCCAGCGATAGCCGCCGGCGCCTGCCGAACCCAGGATGGGGGAAATCTTCCAAGAATGCGGCTCCGGGCAGTCGGCACCGAGCCGTTCTGGGGAGCGGAGGTCGACGGCCGCTGCGTCACCTACAGCACAGCTGAAAATCAGGTCGGGACGCGCGTCTGGACCCATTATGACGCATCCGCGAACCGATGGGAGGGCGCGCTCGACAACCGATCGTTCAGGCTCACCATAAAAGCTCATGAGGATTGCTCCGATGGAATGTCCGATCGGAGCTATCCTCTCGCAGCCATTGTCGAAGTCGAGGGTGAGGAAAGGCGCGGTTGCGCGGAGCTCCTTTAGCTTCTCTTGAGAAGACTGAGGGTCGCCTCGTCAGGGCCATCGAAGAAGGCCTCGATCGTATCCGCGAGCAGGGTGTCGCCGGAAGCATTCTCGAAGAGCGTAAGGCTGGACCTCAGTTTCATTGCGTCGACGCTTCCAAGGATCTCGTCGGCGCTTCGGCGAGACGCCCAGCCGAGCACGGCCTCAACCGCGTCGCGATAGCGCTGGGCCAGGACCGGGTGCACGAGATAGGCGCGGGCCTCCTGGAGCGATCGTATTCCGTAGAATTGGGCGGTTGGGCTGCGGCCCAGTCCCGTCAGCTGCGGGAAGATGTACCACATCCAGTGGCTTTGCTTCCTGCCTCCGTGAAGCTCGGCCAGGGCGATCTCGAAGCTTCGCTCCTGCGCGTCGACGAAACGTTGAAGCTGGAACAGGTCTGTATCCGACATGCCTCAGCCTAGGTCAGTAGCGGCTCGATTGCATGCCATTCGCGTTCGACAGCCTGCCTCCCGCCCTCGATCGCTTCCCGGATCTTCGCCGGATCAAACTTCAGCGTGTCCAGATAATCCTTTTCGGGCTCGATCACCCGGATGGGGGCGAAACGGTATTCGGCCAGCTTGACGTCCAATGGTCGAAGCACGGCGGTCATGCTCAGCGGATCGACGTTCGCTGCCTGAAGTGCCCTCAACTGGGCTTCTCGAGCGGCGATGAGGTCGTTGATCAATGCCGCGTTCGCGAGGTCGTTCGCGGAAACTTCCTTTTGCAGGATGTCCACGGCGCGAAGCCCGATTTCGATCAGGTTTTCGTAGGATTTCGGTATTGCGGGCTTGGGCTTGGCGCCGGCGCGGACCACGATGACTCCTCGCGGATTGAGCTCGAGCGCCGTTCCTAGAGGAGTTACGTCGCGCACTCCGCCATCCACCCATTGCGCGCCATCGCTGGTCGTCAGCGGGTCGAAGAAAACGGGCATGGCGCAGCTCGCATAGACCCAATTGTGGATGCCGGGGGTTCGCTCATCGATTGGCCGGAACTCGCCCGTGCCGAGATTGACGACTCCGAGGCGCAGCTTCTTTCCGGTCGAACGAAGCTTCGCATCGTCGGCATTCTGCTTGAGGAGCCTCTTCAGTCCTTTGGCTTCGTAGATCGAATCCGCGCCGATGACGCCACCGACAATGCCGAGGGGCTTCTTCGAATAGATATTCGAACTGCCCTTGAGGCCGAGCCACATCTGAAGAAGCTTGGGGATGTCGTCCTGAGCCACGGCAAGGGCCTGAATGGATCCGGTGGACGTGCCGACGGCAATGTCGACCTTCACTCCACGATTGGTAATGAGTTCGTCGAGGACCCCGACCTGGAAAGCGCCCTTCGCGCCTCCGCCGCTAAGTACGACCGCCAGTTCACCCGCCATCATCGCCTCCTGCCGCCTCGCGCGGACTCGGTTTGATTCGGCGGTTGCAGAATAGGTCGAAATGGCCCGTTTAGTCGACGCGCCCTTAGCGGTCGGAGGCGAGCCACCCCGTGAGAACGTAGAACAGGATCACGACTGGTCCGGTCATCAGCAAAGCGGCGACCAGTCCGAGGCGGACCAGCAGAACATCGATCCCTGTCCAGTCGGCAAGGCCGGCGGCGACGCCCATCACCTTGCCCTGGGACCGGTTGAGCACAAAACGTTGGTTCACTTCAGTATCCTTATCGATCTGATGGTTAGGCAATCGGCAGAACGCTGGTGGCCGAGCTGACAAACAGCATGGCGGTGATGAAAGCGGCTGCGAAAGCAGTGGCGGTTTCACGACCCGGTGCGAAAATGGCGAACATTTTTGAAACTCCCTTTTTGAAACCCTTGATTGGGTCCATGCAGCATTCAACGCAGGGAGCGTGCCAATTCAAAAATATCGTGATTTTTCAATGCGGCTCTACGCGAAGCCCCAATAATTTGGCGCGTTTCCCACTGAAAGTTGGGAGGTTTCACCAACCAGAGCTAGCTCGACGTGGTATTTCCGCCATCGGGGTGCAGGACCTGCCCGGTCATGTAGCTGGAATCCTCGCAGGCCAGGAAAAGGAAGGACGGCGCAACCTCGTTGGGCTGGCCCGGCCGCTTCATCGGAGTGCTCTTGCCGAACTCCGGGATCTTCTCCGGCGGTTGGCCTCCCGAGGGATTGAGCGGGGTCCAGATCGGACCCGGCGCCACTCCGTTCACCCGGATGCCCTTTTTCACCAGATTCTTGGCGAGCGAACGGGTGAATGCGGTGATCGCGCCCTTTGTCGCGCTGTAATCGAGCAGACCCGGCGAGCCCTTGTACATTGTCTCGGACGTACAGTTCACGATCGCCGATCCTTCCTTGAGATGCGGCATCGCCGCCTGCGTCAGGAAGAACATCCCGAAAATGTTCGTCTGGAAGGTACGTCGAAGCTGCTCCTCGGTGATTGACGTAATGTCCTCATCGTAATGCTGCTCGCCCGCATTGTTGACGAGGACGTCCAGGCGCCCCAGCTGCTCGACCGTCTGGCTTATCGCCTGTTCGCAGAAATCCTTGCTTCCGAGGTCGCCGGCGATGGTGATCGCCTTCCGGCCCTCCTTTTCAACGATTTCCTTGGTCATCGCCGCGTCGTCATGCTCGCACAGATAGAGGATCGCGACGTCGGCCCCCTCGCGCGCGTACAAAGCGGCGACTGCGCGGCCGATTCCGCTGTCCGCACCCGTGACGAGTGCGACCTTGCCCTTCAGTCGGTCGGATCCGGAATAGCGTGGCCGCCAATCGGGCTTGGGCTCCAGCTGGCTTTCGTGTCCGGGAAGCTGGTCCTCGTGGACCATCGGTTCCATCACGTCGGACATCGCTTCCTCCATCGCAGGCGAACAGGATCCAAACCGCCGCCGAAGCGGAGAGGTTCCTGGGATTGGACGAGGAGCGGTGTGAGCGCGGTCAGCCGCGCTTCGCTGAAGCGGGCAGCTTCTCGGGCTGGTCCTGGGCTGCGCTCGAGGGCGCCCTGGTCTCTCGACACTCGGCTACTAGGGTCGGGAAATCCAGGTCGTCATTGGCGATGAGCGCCTGTTGAGTCTCCGCCGCGCAAGACTCTTGCGAAGCATAGTGCGTGGGCACGGTGACCACCTGTGTGCACTGCGTCGACCCGTCCGGGCAGCCGAGGATGGCAATCACGTAATAGACTGCTTCCATTCGGAAAAATCACCTTAGAGACCTATCCGCGCAACCGTCGACTCAAGGCTACGGTTCCCATCATTTCGCACATGTCGTTTGCGGGGCGCCATCCGCACTCCTACCTAGGGAATTGATGGAGGACGGAGGTCAACAGCAGGGAAAGTCGAACGCCGGCTTCAACACGCTCGTGCGCTTCCTGCCGATGCTGTGGCCCAGGGGTCAGTTCGAGCTGAAGGCGCGCGTCGTAGCGGCGGTCGTCCTCGTTCTTGCCGGCAAGGCAGCAACCCTGGTGATGCCCTTCGCCTACAAGGCGGTGATCGACCGGATGTCCGGGCCGCATGTCGCCTTCGGCGTCGTGGCCATGATTGTCGTCGCTTACACGGTCGCGCGGTTCGCGGGCGTGCTGGCCGACAATCTTCGCAATGCCCTGTTCGAGAAGGTGGGACAGAACGCCGCTCGCCGTTTGTCGGGTCAGGTGTTCCGCCACATCCACGACCTCAGCCTGCGTTTTCACCTGGAGCGGCGTACCGGCTCGCTTACCAAGATCGTCGAGCGCGGGACCAAGAGCATCGACATGATGCTCTACTTCATCCTCTTCAACATCGCTCCGACGGCAATCGAGCTCGCCGCGATTTGCATAATCTTCTTCGTGAAGTTCGGTGGCGGCCTGGTCGCGGCGACGCTGGCGATGGTCGCAATCTACATCGCCTTCACCCGCAAGGTTACCGACTGGCGAGCCCAGATCCAGCGGGACATGAACGAGGTCGACAACAAGGCGATCGGGCGCGCGGTCGACTCGCTGCTCAACTATGAAACCGTCAAATATTTCGGAGCGGAGGAGCGCGAGGCGAAGCGCTACGACGAAGCCATCGGGGCCTTCGCAAAGGCCGCGGTTCGCAACGAGACGTCGCTCGCATGGCTCAACATTGGCCAGAGCTTCATCACCAATCTGATGATGGCCGGGGCGATGTGCTTCACCGTCTGGGGCTGGAGCCGCGGCCAGTTCACTCCGGGCGACGTGGTGCTCGTGAATTCGCTTCTGATGCAGCTCTTCAGGCCGCTCGACATGCTCGGATGGGTCTATCGCTCAATCCGTCAGGGGCTGATCGACATGGAGGCGATGTTCGGCCTTCTCGATACGCCTGCCGAAGTCGTCGACAGGGCCGGCGCGTCCACTCTCGAAGTGAAGCGCGGGAACGTCCGCTTCGAAGGCGTGCGCTTCGGCTACGAACCGGGCCGCGAGATCCTGAAGGGGATCGATCTCGACATCCCGGCGGGCACCAGCCTTGCCGTCGTCGGCCCGTCCGGCGCCGGCAAGTCGACGCTCGCGCGGTTGATGTACCGTTTCTACGACCCGACCGAGGGGCGCATACTGATCGACGGCCAGCCGATTGCCGATGTCGCCCAGCGCTCGCTTCGCTCGGCGATCGGAATCGTCCCGCAGGATACGGTGCTGTTCAACGATACCATCGGCTACAATATCGCCTACGGCCGTGGCGAAGCGTCGAAAGAGGAGATTGAAGGTGCCGCGAGCGGCGCAGCCATCGATGAGTTCGTGAAGGCGCTCCCCCAAGGCTATGAAAGCATGGTCGGCGAGCGCGGCCTCAAGCTCTCGGGCGGTGAGAAGCAGCGCGTCGCGATCGCTCGAACCTTGCTCAAGAACCCGCCGATCCTCGTCCTCGACGAGGCGACTAGCGCGCTCGACAGCCGGACCGAGCAGGCGATCCAGGAAACGCTCGAGCGCATTGCCCGCAACCGGACGACCATCATCATCGCGCACCGCCTGTCGACCATCGTCGGAGCTGACCGGATCGCGGTGCTTGAAAACGGCCTTGTGGCCGAGCTGGGCACGCATGAGGATCTGCTCGAGAAGGGCGGGCTGTACGCCGACCTCTGGTATCGTCAGGCGGCCGAGCGGGTGCTGGAAGAAACGGCGGAGGCAGCGGAGTAGTCTTAGACAGGGCCAGCCCGGACGCTATGGGTGAATGGTGAGCAGCGTTCCGGAAATCCTCCACTCAGTCTTCGGTTTCGATCACTTCCGCGGAGTTCAGGAGGACGTCGTCGAGCGAGTGCTCGCGGGCCGCCACACCCTGGCGGTGATGCCGACGGGGGCGGGGAAGTCGCTTTGCTACCAGCTTCCGGCCGTCGCACGGGAAGGCACTGCGCTCGTCATCTCGCCGCTGATCGCGCTGATGCACGACCAGATCCGGAGCGCGAACGCGATCGGACTTCGCGCGGCCTCGCTGACGTCGGCCGACTCCGATCGCGAACAGACCGTCCGGCGCTTCAAGTCGGGCGAACTCGATCTGCTTTATGTTGCTCCCGAACGGGCGACCGGTGAGGCGTTCCGCCGCACCGTCAACCAGGTGAGCCTGTCGCTGATCGCGATCGACGAAGCGCATTGCGTCAGCGAATGGGGACATGATTTTCGCCCCGACTATCGGCAGCTGAGGTCGCTGCTCGACGAGAATGGGCATGTTCCTCGCCTCGCGCTGACGGCGACTGCCGACGGGCGAACGCGCGCCGACATTCTGGCGCAGCTCGCAATTCCGGAGGAGGGGCTGATCATTGCCGGCTTTGACCGGCCGAACATCCGTTATCACGTCCGGCCGCGCGACGGACTGAATGTTCAGCTCCAACGGCTGCTCGCCGGGGAGACGGGACCCGGAATCGTCTACGCACCCAGCCGCGACAAGTCGGAACGTATCGCCGAGCAGCTCGCCGCGACGGGCAGGCCGGCGCGCGCCTATCACGCCGGGCTCGATCCTTCGGTACGCGCTCGCAACCAGGCGGCCTTCGTCGAATCGGAGAAGATGGTGATCGCAGCAACGGTGGCCTTCGGAATGGGTATCGACAAGCCCGACGTTCGCTTCGTCGCCCATGCCGGAATCCCCAAGTCGATCGAGTCCTACTACCAGGAAACGGGCCGGGCCGGTCGCGATGGCGAGCCGGCCGAAGCCTGGCTCTTTTGGGGCGCGGAAGACTTCGCCCGAGCTCGAAATCGAATCGAGCAGGAAGTCGAGGCCGACCGCCGTCCCGGCGAGCGCGAACGACTCAACGCGCTTGCCACGTTCGTGGAAACATCGGGCTGCAGGCGCGCCATCCTCCTCCGCCATTTTGGAGAGGATCCGCCGGAGACCTGCGGCAATTGCGACAATTGCATCGATCCTCCCAAGACGATCGATGCGACGGAAGTTGCGCGAAAGCTGCTGTCGGCGGCCTTCCGCACCGAGATGCGGTTCGGCGTCGCGCATCTCGCCGACGTGCTTGCAGGTAACGACAATGAAAAGGTGCGGAGCTTCGGACATGACCGGCTGTCGGTCTTCGGTATCGCGAATGCCGAAGAGCTGGCGCTGGTTCGACCGGTGGCCCGGGCGCTTATCGCTCGCGACGCCCTGCGCTCCGACGCTTATGGCGGACTGAGCTTCGGTCCGGGAGCGAAGCCGATACTCAAGGGCGAGCAGGAACTGACGATTGTCGTTCCCGCACCGCGACGGCGCGAAGCCCGGAAGCGTTACGCAGGACCGGCCGATCCTCTCTTCGACGCATTGCGGGAGGCGCGCCGGGTGCTTGCGTCGGAAGCCGGGGTCCCGCCCTACGTCATCTTCCACGATTCGACCTTGCGCGAAATTGCGGCGTCGAAGCCGCGGAGCCTTGCAGAGCTTGGTACTGTGCAAGGGGTTGGTGCAGTGAAGCTCGCCCGCTACGGGGAAGCCATGCTCGCGGCGGTCGCGGCGCAGGAGGAAGGTTCGGATGGCGCGTCAGCTCGATGACAAGGTGCTGGTCAGCGGACAAATCGCTCCCGGCGAGGTGGCCGAACTGGCCGCGCAGGGCGTCACGATGATCGTCAACAATCGGCCCGACGGCGAGGACGCCAATCAGCCCCTGGGCTCCGAGATCGAGGAAGCGGCCCAGGCCGCGGGCCTCGGTTACCGCTCGGTCCCGATCATCCGCGGTATCGGACCGGCGGACGCGGAGGCAATGCAGGACGCGATCAATGTCACAGAGGGCAAGATGCTCGCTTTCTGCCGAAGCGGGACACGCTCGTCGCTCGCCTGGGCGCTGGCGAAGAACGACGAAGGCATGCCGCGCGAGGAGATCGAGCGGCGGCTGGCCAGCGTCGGAGTTGACCCGACACCGATCGCTCACCTGCTTTAGGCGAGGACCGCTCGAGCGTCTTCCAGTTGCTCTTCGAGCACCATCAGCCGGATCGGCAGGAACCAGCCGCCATAGAAGTGGCTGATCTCGGCATCGAACAGGACTGCGTCGATTCCTTCCGCTTCGAGATTGAGCCGGGCGATCTCGGCTTCGATGCGATTGTCGAAACGGGCGAGCTCAACCAGGCTCACCAGGGGACCACGTCGCCCGCGGCGACTTCGTCCGGACGCGGCGCGCGCCCGAGCATCGCGTTGCGGTGCGGGAAGCGGCCGAAACGAGCGATGACGTCGTGATGCTTCTTGGCGAAGCCGAGATGATAGTCATCGTCGAGCGCCGTGAAGAGCTGGATCGACCGGTTCTGGTCGCCGAGATTCTCGCTGTGCTGGAACGGCGTGTAGAGGAACACGCGTTCCTTTTTCTCCAGCCGGGCGGCGAGGCCCCGGTCGACCGCGGCCTTTGCAATCGCCAAAGCGAGATGGTCGGTTGCGAACTGCTCGGCGTCTCCTCGGAACATGTTGCGGGGGAATTGGTCGAACAAGATCACCGCGGCGAGCGCCGTCAGCGGGTCGTCGAGGAATGATTCGACCGGAAGCTCTCGCTTGCGGGACCAAATCTTCTGGAAGCGTTCCCGAACCTCATCGTCGACGAGCGGATCGCTTTTCCACCACTGCTTCGGATCGAGACCGAACCAGAAGGTCAGGACGTCGCGGCGCCAGTCGCTAAGGGTCACGCCGTTGCTGTGCCTCCGACGGTGAGCCCGTCAATCAGCAAGGTCGGCTGGCCAACGCCTGCAGGGACGGACTGGCCGCCCTTGCCACAAATTCCGACGCCTTCGTCGAGCTCGAGATCGTTGCCGATACCCTTGATCTTGGTGAGCACGGTCGGTCCGTCGCCGATCAGGGTCGCCCCCTTGATCGGTTCCGCGATCCTGCCGTCACGGATCCGGTAGGCCTCCGTGCAGGAGAAGACGAACTTGCCGCTGGTGATGTCGACCTGCCCGCCGCCGAAGCTCTTGGCGTAAATGCCGTCCTTGACCCGCTCGACCAGCTCGCCCGGATTGTCATTCCCGGCAAGCATGAAGGTATTGGTCATGCGGGGCATCGGAGCGTGGGCGAAACTTTCGCGGCGACCATTGCCGGTCGGCTCGACACCCATCAGCCGCGCATTGAGCCGGTCCTGGATATAACCTTTGAGGATCCCATCCTCGATCAAGATGTTGCGGCGCGTCGGCGTACCTTCGTCATCGATGGTCAGCGACCCGCGACGGCTGCCGATGGCTCCGTCATCCACGACGGTAACGCCCGGCGCTGCGACTCGCTGGCCGATTCGGCCGGAGAAGGCGGATGTGCCCTTGCGGTTGAAGTCGCCCTCCAGGCCATGACCGACGGCCTCGTGAAGCAAAACACCTGGCCAGCCGGGCCCGAGCACGACCGGCATCTCACCGGCCGGCGCCGCCACCGATTCAAGGTTGGTTAGCGCCTGCGCGAGAGCGACGTCGATTGCCCGGTTCCAGGTCTCGGGCTTGAAGAGATCGTCGTAGAGATAGCGGCCGCCGAGCCCGTGATAGCCTGTCTCCCGACGGTCGCCGTCCTTGGCGACGATCTGAACGTTGAGGCGCACCAGTGGTCGGACATCATGTGCAACGAAACCGTCGGCGCGCACGATGTCGATCACGCTCCAGCTCGCCGCCAGCGAAACGGCGACCTGCGCCACCCGCGGATCGCGGGCGCGGGCCGCGGCATCGATCTGCTGGCAGAGGGCGACCTTTTCAGCAAACGGGATGGCCGAAAGCGGGTCGTCCGCCGTGTACATCGCCTGGTTGGTGCGAAGCGGTGGTGGCGCGGGTTGCCCTGTCGCCGGGTCGAGCAACTTCAGAGTCGAGGCAGCGCGGTCGATTGCGGCAGCGCTGATTTCATTGGCGTGCGCGAACGCGGTGGTCTCGCCGGACACTCCTCGAAGGCCGAAGCCCGATGCGGTGTTATAGTCGGCGGTCTTCAGCCGGCCATCGTCGAAGCCGAACGCCTCGCTCGCCGAATATTGAAGATAGAGCTCACCATCGTCGCACGGCGAGAGATGCTTCGCTGCAAGAAGCTTCGCGCCGTCCGGATCGAGGCTTCGGTAGAGGAATCGGCGCGGATCTGGCCCGGTCATGCGGGCTTGTCCGCAGGTCCCCCCTCAAGGACAAAACGGCGGTCGCAATAGCCGCACTCGACGAAGCCGAGATCCGGTTCCATGCGCAGGAAGACGCGCGGATGCCCAAGCGCGGGCGATACCTCCCCCGATCCGT
This sequence comes from Sphingomicrobium sp., assembly GCA_035694565.1. Lineage (GTDB taxonomy): Bacteria > Pseudomonadota > Alphaproteobacteria > Sphingomonadales > Sphingomonadaceae > Sphingomicrobium. Next base: position 3,648 of record DASSFK010000198.1, on the reverse strand, counting down.
CGCAGGCGACCTGCAAGGTCTTGACCTTGAAGACTTCAGGCGGCGGCAGCGAATTCGCGGCATTGGCGGACTGTTCCATGCGCCTCAGGTAGCAACCCGCCGACGCGGCTTCAATGCGAACGCAGGATGAGCAAGGCCTTTCGGCCCGTCAGGGATATTGAACGTCGACGGTAAACGTACCCGTGTAGAGGCCCTCGACCTGGCTCGCGTTGACGTTGAGCGTTCCGCCGACCTTGAAGGCAAAGGGCTCTCTTGCGTTGGCGTTGCGGGTACCGCTTCCACTTACGACGAAATTCGTGACCGTCATCGTTTCGGTCCCGCCGACGCGGGTCAGAGTCGTCGGGGTCTTGGGTGCACGGATGTGCACTACGCCTTTCACTGGTGACACCGCCTCGAACTGGGCCGCGTAAGGCGTTCCGGCGATTCGGACGACGCCGCCGGTCGTGGTCATCGCGTCCGTATCGGGGTTCACGACGGCCGTGCCAGCCGCGGTGACGGTGAGGTAGGCGAAATTCAGATCGTTCATCAAGCGAACGGACGCCGGCTGACGAATGTCGATGGTCGCTTGTGCGGGCGGAGACGCTGCCTTGGGAGCGGCAAATGCGGGAGCCGCCGCCGTAATCGGCACCACCCCCACAATCAGCAAGGTAAAGAAGCGTCCAAGACCCACAAAGACGCTGGTAACCCTCTTTCCTCAAGACGCGTCTGACGGACAGGGTAAACGCCAGGTTTACTCCTTCGAATGCCCGTTTGCTTGTCGGTTGGGCCGCGTCGCCGCTATGCGGCCCGAATGGATACGTCGGCGGCAATCCGGATCGAATCGCTTTCGAAGACCTATGCGGGCGGGAAACAGGCGCTCGACGACGTCAGTTTCGACGTTCCGACCGGACAGATCTTCGGCCTTCTCGGCCCGAACGGCGCGGGGAAATCGACCCTGATCAATATTCTCGCCGGGCTCGTCGTGAAGACCAGCGGCGACGTCTCGATCTGGGGCTTCGACATCGAGAAGCATCCGCGCAACGCAAAGCGCTCGATCGGCATCGTCCCTCAGGAGATCCTCTTCGATCCCTTCTTCACGCCGAAGGAAGCGCTTGAAATCCAGGCCGGGCTCTACGGGATTCCGTCGGAACAGCGGAAAACCGACGAGCTGCTGACCGCCATGCATCTGACCGACAAGGCGAACGCCTACTCGCGGACCCTTTCGGGTGGAATGAAGCGTCGGCTGCTGGTCGCCAAGGCGATGGTCCATTCACCGCCGATCCTGGTTCTCGACGAGCCGACCGCGGGAGTCGACATCGAGCTTCGCCGCCAGCTCTGGGCCTATGTCCGGCAGCTCAACCAGCAGGGCGTAACGGTCGTCCTCACCACGCACTATCTCGAGGAGGCGGAGGAGCTTTGCGACCGGATCGCGATCATCAACCATGGCAAGGTCGTGGCGAATGAGCCGACCCGCACTTTGGTCGCAAAGGCGCAGGAGAAAGCGGTCGTGGTCAGCTTCGACCATGATCTCGACTCGGTCCCGAGCCATCCCTGCTTCGAGAACATCCACCTGCTCGACGAGCGGACGATCGAGATCACCTACCGCAAGGACAAATGCAACGCCGGCGACGTCCTTGCCGCAGTTCAGCGCGAGGGCTTCTCGATCGTCGACGTTCGAACGCGTGATCCGGATCTCGAGGACGTGTTTCTGAGCCTGGTCAGCGAACAGGCGGCATGAGCGTAACGGCCGATGTCCTGATCGTCGGTTCCGGCGCGGCCGGCCTGACGGCCGCGCTCAACCTCGCGGAAAATCGCAAGGTCGCGGTCATCGCCAAAGGCGCACTCGGAGAGGGCGCAACCGGCTGGGCGCAGGGCGGAATCGCCGCCGTGCTGGAAGAGGGTGACAGCTTCGAATCGCACATCAACGACACGATGATCGCCGGTGCCGGCCTCAATGATCCGAAAGTCGTTGAACATGTCGTCGAATCCGCGCCGCGCGCAATCGCACGACTGATTGAATTGGGCGTTCCGTTCGCGACCGAAGGAAGCGCGCTCCACCTCACGCGCGAAGGCGGTCATAGCCATCGCCGCATCGTCCACGTCGCCGACGCGACCGGGGCGGCGGTTCAGCAGACGCTAGAAGCAGCCGCGCTCAAGCATCCGAACGTCACGCTTATTCCCGACATGGTCGCCGTCGATCTGATCACGGGACGTCACGCGACCAGCTTCTCGACCAGCGGCGCGGTACACGGTCTCTACGCCTACAACCGAACGAAGAAGCGGGTCGAAGCGCTCACCGCCAGAGCGACCGTTCTTGCAACCGGCGGGGCCGGGCGAGCCTATCTCTTTTCGACCGCTCCGCGAGGAGCGACGGGCGATGGAATTGCGATGGCGTGGCGAGCGGGCTGCCGAATCTCCAACATGGAGTTCATGCAGTTCCACCCGACCTGTCTGTACAATTTGGAGGTCAAGAACTTCCTCATCACCGAGGCCGTTCGCGGCGAAGGTGGTCAGCTGAAGATCCCCGTCACCGGAGAGCGCTTCATGCCCCGTTTCGACGAGCGAGCCGAGCTTGCTCCGCGCGACATCGTGGCTCGCGCAATCGACCATGAGATCAAGCGGTTCGGACTGGACTTCGTTCACCTCGACATCTCGCACCGGGACCCGGCCTTCGTCCGTGAGCATTTCCCCAACATCTACGAGAAGCTCCTCGGCCTCGGCATCGACATCACCAAGGAGCCGATTCCGGTCGTCCCCGCTCAGCACTACACCTGCGGTGGAGTGGTGATCGACCTTGATGGCTGCACCGATGCGCCGGGGCTTTATGCGGCGGGCGAGGTGACTCAATCCGGCCTGCACGGCGCCAATCGCCTGGCTTCCAACAGCCTGCTCGAATGCCTTGTCTTCGGTGAAGCTGCAGCGAAGCACATCAACGAGAACTGGGACATTCTAGCGGAGGTGCCGAAGATCCGCGCCTGGGATGAAAGCCGGGTCACCGACAGCGACGAAGAGGTCGTGATCACCCAGACCTGGGGCGAGATCCGGCGGTTCATGTGGAATTACGTAGGAATTGTTCGGACGACCAAGCGGCTGGAACGGGCGAAGCACCGGATCGACCTGCTTCGGCAGGAGGTCGCCGATTACTACAAGCACTTCCGGGTCACTCCCGACCTCATCGAATTGCGCAATCTCGTCGAGGTCGCTGACCTGATCATCCGCTCTGCGCTGTCGCGGCACGAAAGCCGCGGGCTTCATTACACGCTCGACTATCCGCAAATGCTGGCTCAGGCGAAGGACACCGTCCTGGTTCCCTGATCGCGGCTAGGCCGGATCGCAGATGATCCGGCGCAGCTGCCACTTGAGTTGCGGTCGACCTTCGGACCAGTCGAAGCCGATTTCACGCTCCAGGGCCCGAGCGACTTCGTCCGCGTCGAGCGACGAGGTTCCAAACAGGTGCCGGCAAAACTCCCCTGCTTCCGTTATGCTTCCGAACGACCAAGAGACGTCGATGATGCGGTCGTCGCGGATGGCAAAGCCGGCAGCCTCCAGGAGCGATGCCGTTGTGTCGTCGAGGAAGCGTCCGTCATGTCCGAGGGGATTATTCTCGTCGACGAAGCCGTTGAGGAACAGCGCCGGAGGGGTGCCGGCCGAAGCATCCGATACAATTAC
>DASSFK010000197.1:0-8769 GCA_035694565.1 Sphingomicrobium sp. | reverse complement strand
GCGAAGTGAGCTACGCCGACCGCGCCGGCAAATATATGGGCCAGCGCGGGGTGACCTTGCCCAAGCTTTGATCGGGGGATCAGCTTTCGTCGACGGCGTCCGCCCCGGGGCCGTTCTTCTGAATCGAAGCGATGGCGTTCTGGGCCGCCGACTTGCTCGAATAGCCTTCGGTCCAGAAGATCTTCTCGCTGTTGTACTCGAAATAGGCACGGTACTCGCTGCCTGAGGTTTTCCGGATGACGAACTTGTGCGCCATGCCAATTCTCCTGACCCAGGTTAGCGGGCCTGCCGGAATGACTGCGTCGCATTGCAGTTTCAAGACAAGCCCGCGATTGAGCCGCCCGTGACCCTCGAAAGAGCCCGCGAGTTCGATGCTTGCGATCCCCTGCGCAGGATGCGCGAGCGGTTCGATCTCCCCGACGGTCTCATCTACCTCGACGGCAATTCGCTCGGAGCGCTTCCGAAAGCCACCTCGCCGCATCTTAAGGACGTGATCGAGCGGCAGTGGGGCAAGGACCTCATCACCAGCTGGAACCGGCATGGCTGGATCGACTGGCCGCAGCGGATCGCGGCCAAGCTCGCCCCGATCGTCGGAACGAAGGAAAGCGAGCTGCTGGTCGCCGATTCTACGACCGTCTGCCTGTTCAAGCTGCTCGCGGCGGCGGTCGCCGCCCGCCCCGGACGCTCGACGATCCTGACCGAGAAGGACAATTTCCCGACCGATCTCTACGCGGCGCAGGGTCTGGCCAGCTCCCAGCCGCAGGTCGAGGTGAAGGCGGTTGCCGCTGATGAGCTTGTCGATGCCCTCGATGAGGAGGTCGCAGTCCTCTTCCTGACCCATGTCGACTACCGGAGCGGCGCACGCCACGACATGACGGCGCTCAACCAGGCGGCGCACTCGGTTGGAGCGCTCACCTTATGGGATCTCTCCCACAGCGCGGGCGCGGTCGAGCTCGATCTTGGCCGCTCGGGCTTCGATCTCGCGGTCGGCTGCGGCTACAAATATCTGAACGGAGGGCCAGGAGCTCCGGCCTTCCTTTGCGTCGCTAATGCACTGCAGGCCTCGCTCCGCTCGCCTTTGCCGGGCTGGATGGGGCATTCGGACCCGTTCGCCTTCGCACCCGCTTTCGAGCCCGCCTCCGGCATCCGGAAGTTCCTGACCGGAACGCCCTCGATCCTCTCCCTCGCGGCGCTGGAAGCGGGCCTCGACACCTTCGATGGCGCGAAAGTCGCGGACCTCGAGAAAAAGGCACGGGAGCTGTCGTCCTTTTTCGTCGCCTGCGTGGAGAGGCTGTGCGGAGGCGAGGTGACGCTCGCCAGCCCGAGGGAGCCGAAGCTTCGGGGAAGCCACGTGGTCTTCGCCCATCCCCAGGGTTACGCCGTGATGCAGGCGCTGATCGCGCGGGGGATCGTCGGCGACTTCCGGCCGCCCGACCTGATGCGCTTCGGTTTCGCGCCGCTCTATAACAGCTTCGAGGACGCCTGGCGGGCTTCGTCCGCCCTGTTCGAGATTCTCGCCGATCGGGAGTGGGAACAGCCACATTTTCAGGAACGTCAGAGGGTTACCTGACCGGCCAACGGCTGTTTGTTTCGAAACGGGACGACCGGAGTGTTAAAAAAACGTTACCTCCAGCGGACCTAAATGGGTTAATAAAGCGTATACACACGACTCGACGGGCGAGTCGCGAACAAGGGGCTGCATCCCCTCCAAGGAGGTGTCGAATGCGTAAATTGGTATTGGGATTGGCCGGCGCGGCTGCGCTGGCATTTGGATCGACGCAAGCGAGTGCGTCGGCGGTCATCACGTTTGGCGCAACGAACCCGGTTCCGGGTAACAACGACTTCCAGGGTGACCTGGCGGGTCTTGGTTTGACGCTGTTCACGACGGACGGCGCCACCATCACGCTTACAGAGGATTCGGTCCTGACGTTCGAATTCTTCGGATCCGAGAGCGGATTCAACGACACCATCCAGGCTGGAGCCGTCAACTTCACGGAGATGACGAACTTCACGCCGTGGGGTCCCCAGCTCCTTGGCGCCGACTCGTTCCTCGCCGGAAGCCTCGCCGGCCTGATCAACTTCTCGAGCGCTGGCGGCGCCGATGCGACCGTCGGTGACGACGGCTTCGGCATCTTCCTCGGCGCGAACGCCGTCAGCGGCCTTTCCACCAACGTCTTCTGGCTGGGCTATGACGACCAGATCACGAACGTCGACGACAATCACGACGACATGATCATTCGTGTCACCGTGTCGCCGGCGGTTCCTGAGCCGGCCACCTGGGCGATGATGCTGCTGGGCTTCGGCGCAGCGGGCTTCGTGCTTCGCCGCCGCCGTGCTCCGGTTCTGGCGCAGGCAGCCTAAACTACCGATCTACACAAGGATAAGGGCGGCTCGAAAGAGCCGCCCTTTTTCTTTGCCTGCCGTCTTGTCAGCCGGTCGCGAGCGCCGGCTTTTCCTCCCTCGCCTTGGCCGCATGCGCCGAATCTTCGGCAAGCGCCGCCCGTGAACGGTGGATCATGTCGACCCAGTTCGCGAAAGCGTGCGCGAGGACGATCACGAGGTCCTTCAGCGGTCCGTCCTTCAGGCACCCGTCGGCATCGAATGCATCGTCCGACACGTGGCCGAGATAAGCCTCGGGCTGCTGCATGATCGGCATGTTGAGGAACACCGCGGCCTGCCGGATCTGGTGGTTGGCGCCGAAGCCGCCGATCGAGCCCGGCGACACCGTCACGATCGCTCCCGGCTTCTTGTCGAACACGCTCTGCCCGTAGGGGCGTGAGCCGACATCGATGGCGTTCTTGAGGACGCCCGGAACGCCGCGGTTGTATTCGGGGGAAACGAACAGGACGCCGTCCGCAGCGCCGACCTCCCGGCGGAAGCGGGTCCACTGGTCCGGCGGATTGCCGTCGAGGTCCTGGTTGTAGAGCGGCAGATCGCCGATCTCGATCATCGAGCAGTCGAGATTGTCGTTGCGGATCGCGCAGATGGACCGCGCCACCTTCCGGTTCAGGCTTCCTTCCCGAAGGCTGCCGACGATGATTGCAATCTTGTAGGCCATGGAGCCTCCTTTTTAGCTGATGTCCCAATACTCCTCGGGCGCGAAGGTTGCGATCCGGGCTGATCAGGGCGCGCGCTGGGCCCGCTCGACCAGATAGGAGTGGATCGCCGCAATTTCTTCATCGTTGAAGTGGCTGAAGTCGCTCCTTGCGACACCGTCCATCAACTCCAGCTTCTTGCCGCTTGCGGGAACACCGGTCCGCATCAGCTTGGTGAAGGCTGGCAAATCATAGGCCCCGACGATCGAAAGATCGGGCGCCTTGAGGCCGGGCTTCGGCTCACCGCCGCCGAAGCTCGAACCGTGGCATTCGGCGCAATTGGTCATCGCGAGGTGGCGGCCCTTTGCGAACTGCGGACCAAGTACGGCAGGCATGCTCTGCGAATATTCCTCGACAAGCACGGGCTGAGGCTTGAACTTGCCGGAAACGATCCCGACGCGGCCGAGCAGCCCGATGGTAACCGGAGACATCTGCTCGCCGCCCTTAGGCTGCACTCGAATGGCGGAGATCAGCGACGCGACCTCGGCGTCGGTCAGGCGTGCATATTGAGACGACGGCATCGCAAACAATGAACGGCCATCGTGCCCGACGCCCTGGCGGATTGCGCGCGCCAGCTGCTGGTCGTCCGCCTGCGCCGCGACAAGCGTGAGATTGGGGGCGTAGAGTTGCGCCACATTGGGTTCGTCGAAGAAGAGTTTCCCGCGCAATCCCTCGCCGTGGCAGGAAACACAGCCGAGGATCCGGAGCTGACGCGGCCCGTCGGCGAGCTGTGCCGCGCTCGGCGTGACCAGCCGCTCGGTTTGGGGCACCACGCGCGCGTTCAACGTCGTCGACGAAGCGATCCAGACGTAGGCTAAGGCCAGGATCACCACCAGCAAGAGGACGCCGAGGACATACCCCGCCCCACGCAACAGCTTCACCATCTATATTGCCCCCTTTGAGGGGCTTCCCATAGCGAGATTCAGCGGCGGCGGGAATCGTGGCGGATGTTGGCCGGGCGTCCGCGGCGGCCCGTGTTTCGAACCCGGTCCTTCCGCTGCGAGACTGGGCGGCGCGGGCCCCCGTAGCTCCCTTCGGGAAGCTCGAAGCGGAGCGAGCCGCTGACGGGATTGGCGTCGGCCAGCCTCAGGGTCAGGCGCTGGCCAACCCGATAGGTCTCGCCGGTCTCCTCGCCGATGAGCTGGCGAGCGGCTTCGTCGTAGCGGAAATATTCCTGGCCAAGCGTCTGGGCGAGGACGAGGCCGTCGCCTCCGAGATCCTCGACCGTCGCGAAGAAGCCGAACGGCTGGACTCCGGTCACCCGGCACTGGACGAGCTGCCCGACCTGGTCGGAGAGGTAGGCGGCGACATAGCGGTCGATCGTCTCGCGCTCCGCCTCCATCGCCCGGCGCTCGAGCATCGAGATCTTCTCGCCGATCTCCTCGAAGCGCTCCTCCTCGCCGTCGGTGAGCCCGCCCTCCCCAAGCCGGTAGGCACTGACCAGCGAGCGATGGACGAGAAGGTCCGCGTAGCGCCGGATCGGTGAGGTGAAGTGCGCGTAGGTCGCGAGCGCGAGGCCGAAGTGGCCGAGCCGCTCGGGGCCGTAACGCGCCTGCATCTGCGTCCGGAGCAGCTGCTCCATGATCTCCTCGCGGCCGCTCTTGTCGCCGAGCCGCTCGATGATTCGGTTGAAGGTGCCGGGCTTGATCACCTGGCCGAGCGCGAACTCGAGATCGAAGGTCGCGAGATAGTCCTTGAGGGCGACCAATTTCTCGCGGCCCGGAGCCTCGTGGACCCGGTACATGACCGGCGCCTTCTTCGCCTCCAGCGCCCGCGCGGCGGCGACGTTGGCCGCGATCATGAAATCCTCGACCAGCCGATGCGCATCGAGCCGGTCGCGCGGCGCGATCGAGGTGATCCGGCCCTTCTCGTCGAGCATGACCCGGCGCTCGGGGATGTCGAGCTCCAGCGGCTCGCGCTTGTTGCGGGCGGCGAGCAGGGCTCGCCATGCGCCCCAGAGCGGCTGGAGCGCCGTGCGGACCAGCTCGTCTGAAACCCTCCCCTCGAGCGGCGGCATCGAGCAGGTCGGCGAGGAGACTTCGACCCTCTCCTCAACCGCGGCATCGATCGCCGCCTGCGCATCCTCGTAAGCAATGTTTGCAGCGACACAAATCTTCGCACGCGTAAGTCGCCAGCTGGTGAGGCTTCCGTCCTTCGCGATCTTGAGATGGCAGGCCAGCGCCGCCCTCGGCTCGCCGGCCTTCAGCGAGCAGATGTCGGCGGACAATTCCTCGGGAAGCATCGGCACCACCCGATCGGGGAAGTAGACGCTGTTGCCGCGCGCCCTCGCCTCGCGGTCGAGCTCCGAGCCGGGTCGGACGTAGAAACTGACGTCAGCGATGGCGACGATCGCCTTCCACCCGCCCTTGTTGCCGTCGTCGTCGTCCGGCGCGGCCCAGATCGCATCGTCATGGTCGCGGGCATCGGCGGGATCGATCGCGACTATGGGCAGATGCGTCAGGTCCTCGCGCTCGCCAAGCTTCTGCTGCGACACGCTATGCGCCTCGTCGATAGCCTCCTGCCGGAACTCGTGGCGAAGACCGTGCTTGTGAATGGCGATGAGACTGAAGCTTCGCGGAGCGAACGGGTCGCCGAGCACGGCATCGACACGCGCGGTCACGCGCGGCGGCCGGCCGGACACCTCGCACAGGACAAGATCGCCCGGTTCGGCGTCCTTGAGGTCGGCGATCGCCAGCTCGCGCCGCTCTTTCTTCTCGACCGGGGTCAGCCAGAAGCGCTCGCCCTCCTTGCGCACCACGCCGAGCACCAGCTCGGTCGAGCGCATCAGCTTCTTCATCGGGTGGGCGGCATGGCCCTGCCCGCGCTCCTCGGTCCTCGCGAGGATCCGGTCGCCGATCCCGAGCGCTCCGCGCCGGCCGCGCTCGATCACCCGGAGACGCGGCGGCGGTCCGTCGGCGTGCCATTGCTCCGGAACCGCGAAGATGTTGCCGCTGTCGTCCGCCTCGACGATCCGAAGCACGGTGACCTTGGGAACGCCTCCCGACTTGTGGAAGGCGCGGCCTGGAGCGCTGTCGATCAGCCCCTCGTCGGCCATGTCCTTGAGCAGGGCCTTCAAGAGGATCTTGTCCTGGCCCGACAGCCCGAAGGCGCGCGCGATCTCGCGCTTGCCCGCCGGCTGGTCGGACGTCGCGATGAAGTCGAGGATCTGCTTGCGGCTGGGCAAGCCGGGGGACCGATCGCTCGATCGATCGCGAGGAGGTCGTGATGGCCGGGGCGGTCGGGGGTTTCGTGGTGTTCGGGGCGGTCGGGCCATGATGAAGCCCTAAACGCGCCTAGCGCAGCTGGCTATCCTTGCTGCCCCGCCGATTGATGGTCGAGTGAACGACCGCCTTGTCGCGCTCCGACTGACAGGCGACGCAGGTGCGGACGCCGGCAAGCGCCTCGCGCCGCTTCCTCGGGATGGGCTCGCCGCAATCGTCGCATTCTAAAGCGCTCTCGCCTTTTCGCGTCAGAGCGCGGGCGCGAAGGATCGCGTCCTTCACGGTATCGTCGATCTGGTCCTGAACAGCGCCATCGCGCGTCCATCCGCCGGCCATGAGCCTTCCTTTCTCCCCTCAATATAGGGAGAAATCGGCTTTATTTCACGGATTCCGGCGGAGGAGCGACATAGGGTTTGAATGCGCCGCCAGGCACAGCGGACGCGACGGGGCTTTCGAAGCCGTCCTTGCTGACGGAGGAGACACCGAAAACCCAGTCGTCGACGCGGACACCCTTCAACACCACCGTTGCAGTTTGGCCGCCAAACGCTCCGCCCGACTTGTCGAATGCGATCCAAGACATCGTGCCTCCTGCGACCTGGCGATTTTTCGGGTCCCACTGGTTCGCGTCCGTCCGGCGCCAACGCACAATGTACTTCGCGCCGGGTATGGCCGACCAACCAATCTTAGTATCCGTGCTCACCGCACCCTCGACCTTCGGCTCGGGTGGCGGCGGTGCGCTTGCGATCGCTGCCAGCGCTGCGACGTTCAGCTTCGTGATCTTCTCGAGGTACGGGAAGTCCATGTTCTCGATCGTGTCGCCATACTTGATGCCGTTCTCGGTCCTCAAGTCCTGGTGCTGCCAGTTGTAATTCTCGACCGCGACCGAGAAGCGGACGGCCGGATAGCCCGCGTTGAGGAACTCGGTGTGGTCGCCGCCGCGTCCGAAACGGTCGTTGCGCCACACCTGCATCACGTCGAGGCCGATTTGCAGCCGGTCGGCGAGGCTGTCGAGAAAGCGCGAGATGTTGCGCGAGGGCGCGTCATTCTCGCCGCCGAGGCTGCGGATCTGCTTCGCCAGATCCTCGTGCCCCTGCCAGCGCGGCCCTTCGGAAAAGACCCGGACCAGCTTGTCGTTGCAGATGCCGTCCGAACCGCAGCTGTTGCCGATGATGTCGTTGTTGAGATTGGCGACCACGTTCCAGCCCTGCGCTTTCGCATAGGCCGCGAGCACCTTGCCGCCGTAGAGGCCCTGCTCCTCGCCGGAGAGGGCGGCGAAAACGATCGTTCCGGGAAACTTGTGCTTCGACAGAACCCGTGCGGCCTCGATTACCGCCGCGGTTCCCGACCCGTCGTCGTTGGCACCGGGAGCATCGTCCTTGGCATTCAGCGGATCGGTGACCCGGCTGTCGATATGGCCGGTGATGATCACGACGTCGTTCGGCCGCTCGGTGCCGCGCTGGATCGCGACCATGTCGCAGATCCGCGTCGGCGTCGGAATCCGGTTGCCGGTGAAGGTGTCGCAGGGCCGTTCGGTCGGCAGGCCGAAGCTCTTGAACTGCCCTTGCGTCCAATTGAGCGCCGCGCCGATGCCGCGCTTCGGATCCGTCTGCGAAGAAAGCGTATGCCTCGTCCCGAAGCTGACAAGCGTCTCCACCGTCCGCTTCATCTCAGCACCGCTGACCGGAGCGATGATCTCCTTGAGCTTCGCGTCGGGTGACGGCGGCGCCGCGGCGACCAGCAACAGGCAGGGAAGAAGTCCAAATCTACGCACGCAACGTCTCCTCTCTCCGTCACCGCAACTGGCATTTGCGGGGCCGCGGGTCTAGGGGAGCCGCAACCCCAGGACAGCAGATTCAAGGACCTTTTTCATGTTGCGCGAGATCGACCATTTCATCGCCGGCGAAAGCTATTCTTCGGGAGAGCGCAGCGGCGACGTCTTCGACCCCAACCAGGGCCAGGTGCAGGCGAAGGTAAAGCTCGGCACCGCCGCCGATCTCGAAACGGCCATGGACGCCGCAAAGGCCGCCCAGCCGGCATGGGCAGCGACCAACCCGCAGCGCCGCGCGCGAGTCATGTTCAGGTTCAAGGAACTCGTTGAAACGCACATGGACGAGCTGGCGCACATGCTCAGCTCCGAGCACGGCAAGGTCATCGCCGATGCCAGGGGCGATGTTCAGCGCGGGCTCGAGGTCATCGAGTTCGCCTGCGGAATCCCGCAGGCGCTGAAGGGCGAGTACACGATCGGCGCCGGCCCCGGCATCGACGTCTATTCGATGCGCCAGCCGCTCGGCATCGGCGCGGGAATCACGCCGTTCAACTTCCCGGCGATGATCCCGATGTGGATGTTCGGAATGGCGATCGCCTGCGGCAACGCCTTCATCCTGAAGCCGTCCGAGCGCGACCCGAGCGTTCCCATTCGCCTTGCCGAGCTGATGAAGGAAGCGGGCCTTCCC
>DASSFK010000196.1:0-5464 GCA_035694565.1 Sphingomicrobium sp. | reverse complement strand
CGCGGCCCTGTCGAACATTCCAACGATAGGCGCCCAGCTCAATGCCGTGATGACCAACCTCCAGATGGGCGTTGCCGCCTCGGCCTCAACAGCGCTCGCGATCTTCCTCTACGAGATGGTGATCGGCGGAGTGACCGGCCTCACTGGAAGCGGCGAAGCTGCTGGTGGAACGGCCGCCACAGCTGGATAGACCTAGCACGACTTAACGATTGGGCTCCGCCGCTCGACGCGGCGGGGCCTTTTTCATTCAGGAAAGCGCGGCTTTGACGAGCGCGCTGGCGCGGGCGGGCTCGATCTGGCCTGCAAAGCGCGCCTTCACCTCGCCCATGACCTTGCCCATGTCCTTCATTCCCGAAGCGCCGACTTGCGCAATGATGCCCGAGATGGCGGAGCGGGCTTCGTCCTCGCTCATCTGTTTGGGCAGGAAACGCTCGATGACCGCGATCTCGGCCTCTTCGGTGTTCGCGAGCTCTTCACGATTGCCCTTGCGGTAAAGGTCGGCGGATTCGCGCCGCTGCTTGATCATTTTCTGGAGCACTTCAGTGACAAGAAGATCGTCATCCGGAGCCGCGCTGGAAGTCCGCAGCTCGATGTCGCGGTTCTTGATTGCGGACTGGATCAGGCGGATCGTGCCCGTCCCGGCCTTGTCGCCGCTCTTCATCGCCGTAACCAGCGCAGCCTTGATTTCATCGCGAATCATGTTCGCCCCTGTGCCTCTTTGGGGAAAGGATCAGAGCTAGCGCGGAAGTTCGCGATTTTACAGCGTTGACCTTGGGTCCCCTGACGCCTAGCGGAAATGCCTTAGCGACATCGCTGCAAACGCACGACGGAAGGCTTCCCGCCCATGGCCGAACCACGACCCTTGTCCGCGCCCCAACCGAAGGGTGCGACGGGAGTCATTGTATTCGCGGATGGCCGGATCGTGTGGGGCAGGGGCTTCGGCGCCGAAGGCGAGGCGGTTGGCGAGCTGTGCTTCAACACGGCAATGACCGGCTACCAGGAAGTGATGACCGATCCTTCGTACGCGAAGCAGGTCATCGCCTTCACTTTTCCGCACATCGGCAATGTCGGCGCCAATGACGAGGACTTCGAGGCGGCCGATGCGCACGCGCTTGGCTGCCTGGTCCGCGAGCCGATCACGGAGCCGAGCAATTTCCGCGCAAACCAGGGCTTTGCGGATTGGATGCGCAAGTGGGGCCGGATCGGCATTGCCGGCGTCGACACCCGGGCGCTGACAAGGCTGGTGCGCGAAGAGGGACCACCAACGGTGGTCATCGCACATAACGTCAACGGCCAGTTCGATCTCGATCGCCTGCGGAAGATGGCCGCCGACTGGCCGGGCCTCGAAGGCATGGATCTCGCCAAGGAGGTCAGCCGCCTTCAGGTCGAGCGCTGGACCGGCGGCAAATGGGCCTGGGGCGAAGGCTATGCCATGGCCGGCGACGAGGCCGATCGGCCGCACGTGGTCGCTGTCGATTACGGCAACAAGCGCAACATCTTCCGCAACCTCGTCGAGGCGGGAGCGCGGGTCACGGTCGTTCCGGCGACCGCGACGTTCGAGGAGATCATGGCGCACAAGCCGGACGGCTTCTTCCTGTCGAACGGCCCGGGCGATCCTGCGGCAACGGGTGAATATGCGGTGCCGGTGATCCGCAAGATGCTGGACACGAAGAAGCCGCTCTTCGGCATCTGTCTCGGCCATCAGATGCTGGCGCTCGCGGTCGGCGGCAGGACGAGCAAGATGTTCCAGGGCCACCGCGGCGCCAACCACCCGGTAAAGCGCCTCGCCGACGGTCAGGTCGAGATCACCAGCATGAACCATGGCTTCGCAGTCGAGCGCGAGGGCCTGCCAGACAATGTGCGCGAGACTCACGTTTCCCTGTTCGACGACAGCAATTGCGGGATTGAACTGATCGATCGCCCCGCCTTCAGCGTGCAGTACCATCCGGAAGCCTCACCGGGTCCTCAGGACAGTTTCTATCTGTTCGAGAGGTTCGTGAAGCAGCTTACGAAGGAGACGTAGCATGCGTAGCCTGATTCCTGCATTCGCGCTGGTTTTCGCTTCTGCCGCCGTTCAGGCGCAGGAGATCGTCGAGGTCCCCGCGAGCAAGTCGAACGTTGCCCGTCCGGACGATTTGTTCAACCTGCCGCCGGGTCAGTGGCAAATGGCCAAGTCGCTTTCCGGCGGATCTGAACCGTGCGTTTCCGACCAGTGCGAGGCGGGCTTCACCAGCGGCGACCTCGTCGTCAGTGTCGAACACTCCAAGGAATTCGTCCGCATCATCGCCGGCCTCAAAGGCTGCGAGCGGACCGCCTACAGCGAAGTCGAGGTGGGATCGAAGCCGGGCAAGCCGACCTTCGGGCGTGTGTCGAAGCAGGTCGACCGCGTCCTCAAGGGCCTCGGCAAGCAGTGCAGCAAGCCGGTGCCCGAGGTGCCGAAGCTGGAAGTGGCCCAGCTCTTTCCGAAGGCGGCTGGATGACGGGAGTTGGTCCCTGGCTCCTGATTGCAGCGCTCGTTGGCGGGCTAATCGCGATTCAGTTTGCCGTCCGGCGCTTCGTAACCAACCAGGGCAAGAAGATATCGGCGGTCATGGACTCGTGTGATTACGTGGTAATCGAGGCGCACCCGGACCATGCGGCCCTTCTCAAATCGGAATTCGAGAGGAACGGCTGGCCATTTAGAAGCGCCGCCGAAGCTGCCGGACCCGGCACGCTCTATACGTTCACCAGGGGAAACGGGGCGTCGCCGCCGTTATCGAGACTGTTCGGTGTCGGAGGACAACGAGCGCTACTGTCGGATAAAAAATCGGGCGTCGACTTCCAGATGAAAATCAAGGCACACGGGCCGAGGAGCGATCTCGATGCCTAGGTGCGCGGTGATCGCCATTGGAATTGCCGTCTCGCTTTCGGGCTGCGTCACAGCGCGGATGCACACACAGGCCGAGCTTAATGACGTCGGCCAGAATTGCGGTCTTGCGCTCGGCGAGCTGTTCCAGGACGAGAGCGAAAAGCGCCTCGTCTTCCTTTTCCGTCCCGATTCCACGCCTCAGGAGCGCGCTTGTGTCGCTCGCTGGGCAAAGAAAAACGGCCTCAAGGCCGTGTTCGTCAACGCCGTCAACTTACCAGCGAGCTGATGCCAAAACGCACTGATATATCCTCGATCCTCATCATCGGCGCCGGGCCGATCGTCATCGGCCAGGCCGCCGAGTTCGACTATTCGGGAAGCCAGGCCGTCAAGGCACTGAAAGACGAGGGTTATCGGGTCATCGTCGTCAATTCGAACCCGGCGACGATCATGACCGATCCGGGGCTCGCCGACGCGACCTACATCGAGCCGATCACGCCCGAATTCGTCGCCAAGATCATCGAGAAGGAGAAGCCCGACGCCGTTCTTCCGACCATGGGCGGGCAGACGGCGCTGAATACCGCTTTGGCCCTTGCGAAGAACGGGACGCTGGAGCGGCTGGGTGTCGAGCTGATCGGCGCCAACGCCGAAGCCATCGAGAAGGCCGAGGATCGGCTCAAGTTCCGCGAGGCAATGGACCGCATCGGGCTCGAAAGCCCGCGCTCGGCCATCGCCCACAGCATGGACGATGGCTGGGCGGCGCTCGAGCATGTTGGATTACCCGCGATCATCCGACCAAGCTTCACCTTGGGCGGGACGGGTGGCGGCATCGCCTACAATCGCGAGGAGTTCGAGGCGATCGTCCGCGGTGGCCTGGAGGCCAGCCCCACCGCCGAGGTGCTGATCGAGGAATCGGTGCTCGGCTGGAAAGAGTTCGAGATGGAGGTCGTGCGTGACCGCGCGGACAACGCCATCATCATCTGCTCGATCGAAAACGTCGATCCAATGGGTGTCCACACCGGCGATTCGATCACCGTCGCCCCGGCGCTCACGCTGACCGACAAGGAATATCAGCGGATGCGCTCAGCATCGATCGCCGTACTGCGAGAAATCGGTGTCGAAACAGGCGGTTCGAACGTCCAGTTCGCGATCGATCCGAAGACCGGGCGAATGGTCGTCATCGAGATGAATCCGCGGGTCTCGCGATCCTCGGCTTTGGCATCCAAGGCTACCGGCTTCCCGATCGCCAAGGTCGCCGCGAAGCTGGCCATCGGCTACACGCTCGACGAGATCGCCAACGACATTACCGGCGGCGCCACGCCCGCGAGCTTCGAGCCGACGATCGATTATGTGGTCACGAAGATTCCGCGCTTTGCCTTCGAGAAATTTCCGGGGTCGCCGGCGCTCCTGAGCACGGCGATGAAGTCGGTCGGCGAAGTGATGGCGATCGGTCGGTCCTTCGCGGAAAGCCTTCAGAAGGCGCTCCGGGGCCTCGAAACCGGGCTTGCGGGCCTCGATCGCGTTCGTGAGCTGGAAGGTGCAGAGCCCGTCGTGATCGAGAATGCGCTCGCCAAGCCGACCCCGGACCGCCTCCTGGTCGCGGCGGAAGCGCTGCGCCAGGGCTTCACGGTCGAGCGGATCAACCAGATCGCCGGATTCGACCCCTGGTTCCTGCAGCGGCTTCAGGAAATCGTCGATGCCGAGGCCGAAATCCGCAATGAGGGCCTGCCGCAGGACGCCACGGAAATGCGTCGCCTGAAGGCAATGGGTTTTTCGGACGAGCGGCTGGCGCAGCTGGCCTTGCGGTCGGCCCACATGGACCGTGGGATGAGCGAGGCGGTTGCCGCAGGCGGTTCCGGCATTGTCCATTCGGCAATCAAGGGTCTCACCGGCGGAGTCACCGAAGCGGAGGTACGCGCGCACCGGCTCAAGCTTGGCGTGAGGCCGGTGTTTAAGCGAATCGACAGCTGTGCCGCCGAGTTCGACGCGGCAACCCCCTATCTTTACTCGACCTATGAGGCGCCCTTGTTCGGTGAGCCGGAGGACGAGGCCGAGATCAGCGACCGCAAGAAGGTTGTCATTCTCGGTGGCGGACCCAACCGGATCGGGCAGGGCATCGAGTTCGACTATTGCTGCTGCCACGCCGCGTTTGCGCTCGGTCGCGACGGGGCGGGGTTCGAGACCATCATGGTCAACTGCAACCCCGAGACGGTTTCGACCGACCCGGATACATCCGACCGTCTTTATTTCGAGCCGCTTACGGCGGAGGACGTGCTCGAAATTGTACGGCGTGAATCCGACAAGGGCGAGTTGCTGGGAGTCATCGTCCAGCTGGGCGGCCAAACGCCGCTCAAGCTGGCCGCGGACTTGAGCGCCGCGGGGTTTCCGATTCTCGGCACAAAGCCGGATTCGATCGACCTCGCCGAAGACCGCGAGCGCTTCGCCAAGCTGGTCGACAAATTGAGCCTGAAGCAGCCTGCCAACGGCCTCGCTCGCAGTCGAGACGAGGCGATCGCGGTTGCTCAGCGCATTGGCTATCCCGTACTTCTGCGGCCATCCTACGTCCTCGGCGGCAGGGGCATGGAGGTTGTGGACGGGCCGGAGCAGCTCGATCACTAC
>DASSFK010000195.1:0-3997 GCA_035694565.1 Sphingomicrobium sp. | reverse complement strand
TCGGTTCAGCCTGGCGGCACGCTCCCAGCAGTGAAACGGTTGCAACTGCAATCAGAACACTCTTGCGCATGCACTCTCCTATTCTTCCGTGGGAGCTTTCCAGCTGTCGTCGATCATCTTGATGATGCCGGAGAAATCCTTTCCGCCACCGCCGAGATCGACGAACCGCTGGTACAGTTGTTCCGCTTCGGACCCCAGTGGCGTGTATGCGTCCGCGTGTTGCGCCGCGTCCATCGCAAGCTTCAGGTCCTTGAGCATCAAGGCGGCCGCGAAACCGCCTTCATAGTCATGGTCCGCAGGCGTGTCGGGACCGACTCCGGGGATCGGCGTATAGCTCGACATCGACCAGCTCTGGCCGGAGGCTTTCGAGGCAATGTCGAAGAAGACCTCGGGATCGAGCCCGAGCTTCTGCGCCATCACAAACGCCTCGCAGGTTACGACCATCGTCGCTCCGAGGATCATGTTGTTGCAGATCTTCGCCGCCTGCCCCGCGCCGGGCCCGCCGGCATGGATGACGGCCTTGGCCATCGGCTCGATGAAAGGCTTTGCGCGTTCGAACGCTTCGTCCGATCCGCCAACCATGAAGGCGAGATTGCCGGACGCAGCCGCCGCGATGCCGCCCGACACCGGCGCATCGACCATGGTGTAGCCCTGGGCCGCGGCTTCCTCCTCGATCGATCGCGCGGAGGCGACGTCGATGGTCGAGCAATCGATCAGCAGTGCGCTCGCCGGCGCCTTTCCGAGCACCTGCGAGCGATAGACGTCGAGCACGTGCTTGGCGGCCGGAAGCATGGTGACGACGACGTCGGCATCGCCAACCGCTTCTTCGGTCGAAGCGGCGCGGCCGCAGCCCTGTTCGACCGCCCGGACAAGCGCTTCCTCGCTGAGATCGAAAGCGCGAACCTCATGACCCGCCTTGGCGAGGTTCGGCGCCATTCCGCCGCCCATGTGGCCGAGGCCGATGAATGCGATCTTCGCCATGCTCAGCGTCCCTTCCAGTTGCCCGGCCGCTTCTCGACAAAGGCGGACATGCCTTCCTTCTGGTCCTCGGTCCCGAACAGGCCGTGGAACAAGCGGCGCTCGAACCGGATGCCTTGGTTGAGCGGCATCTCGAACGCGGCGTTGATCATCTCCTTGTTCGCGATCGCCGCGAGCGGCGCCATCCCTGCGATCGCCTCGGCGGTCTTCATCACCTCGTCGAGGAAGTTGGCCGCTGGAATGACACGGGCGACGAGACCGGAACGCTCGGCCTCCTCCGAATCCATCATCCGGCCGGTGAGGCACATTTCCATCGCCTTGGCCTTGCCGACGGCAAGCGCGAGCCGCTGCGATCCGCCCATGCCCGGCGTCACTCCAAGCTTGATCTCCGGCTGGCCGAACTTTGCGGTGTCGGCGGCGATGATGAAGTCGGCCATCATCGCGACTTCGCAACCGCCCCCGAGCGCATAGCCCGCGACTGCGGCGATCCACGGCTTGCGGGTCGATGTCACCTGCTCCCAGCCGCCGAAGAAGTTCGTCGAATACATGTCGGCAAAGCCCTGGGCCTGCATCTCCTTGATGTCGGCGCCGGCGGCGAAGGCCTTCTCCGAGCCGGTCAGAACAAGGCAGCGCTGGCTATCGTCCGAATCATATTCGCTAAAGGCGTCTATCAGCTCCTTCAGCACTTCGCTGTTCAGCGCATTGAGCGCCTGCGGCCGGTTCAGGGTGACCAAAGTCACCGCGCCCCGCTTCTCGGTCAGGATCGTATTATAGTCGGTCATTCTCCGGTCTCCGGGAACGGCGTCCATTGTTCGTGGACGGGCAGCGGCTCGAACAGAACGTCGAGCATTTCCCCGTCGACCCCTTCGGGCGTCGGCGGATCCCACTGCGGGTTGTTGTCCTTGTCGATCAGCAGCGCGCGAACGCCCTCGCGGAAGTCGTGCGTGCGGACGATCCGGCTGGCCAGCGCATATTCGGCGCGCATCTCTTGCGCGAAGCTCGCTCGGTTGGCGCCGTCGGCGAGAAGCTTCAAAGACACCTTGCACGAAAGCGGGCTCTTGGACCTCAGCGTCGCGAGTTCCGTCTGGGCCCAGTCGCTCTCCTCGGCCTCGAGCGCCGAGAGCACGTCTTCCAGCCGGTCCGAGGCGAACAGCTTGGTGATCTGGCCCATGTTCGCTTCGATCTTGGCCTCGGGAGCGATGGCCGCCGCTGCTCCGATCGAGCCCTTCACCCGGCTCGGAGCCTTGAGGATACGCTCGTGCAATTCTTCAAGCCCGGACTGCTCGACGTAATTGGTGGCAAGGCCGAGGTAGAGACACTCGGCGGCATCGAGCCGCGCACCGGTCAGCGCCATAAACTGGCCGACACGACCCGGCAGCCGCGACAGATACCAGCCGCCGCCGACGTCCGGGAACAGGCCGATCCCCGTCTCGGGCATCGCAAGCCGGGTGTTCTCGGTCGCGATCCGGAATTCACAGGGCATCGAAATGCCGACGCCCCCGCCCATGGTAATTCCGTCCATGATCGCCACGGTCGGCTTTGGAAAAGTGAAGAGCAGGTGGTTCAGGCGATATTCGCTGAAGAAGAACTCCTTCGCGTCTTGGGCATCGGAGGCACCGCTTCGAGCCAGCATCACCACGTCGCCGCCGGCGCAGAAGCCGCGGCCCTCCGCATGGTCGATCACGACGACCTGGATCGACGGATCCTCGCGCCACGCGAGCAGCACTTCGCTCATGGCGTCGCACATCTCGCGGGTCAGCGCGTGAATGGCTTTGGGACGGTTGAGGCGGAGACGGCCGACGTTGCGGTCGACCGAGATCAGGACGTCGTCGGTCACTGGCGCAGCATGTCGCGGCTGACGATCACGCGCATGACCTGATTGGTGCCCTCGAGGATCGAGTGCACTCGAAGGTCACGCCAGAAACGCTCGATCGGATAGTCCATCAGATAGCCGTAGCCGCCATGTAGCTGCAATGCGCGGTCGACCACGGACGATCCCGTGTCCGTTGCAAGACGCTTGGCCATGGCCGCGAAGCGCGTCTTGTCTGGCGCGTTCGCGGTGACCTTCGCCGCCGCCACATAGAGCAGATAGCGCGCCGCCTGCAGCTCGGTCTCCATGTCGGCGAGCGTGAACTGGGTTGCCTGGAAGTCGGCGATCGGCGAGCCGAACTGCTTGCGCTCCTTGGTGTAGGCGACGGCCTCGTCGAGACAGCGCTGAGCACCGCCCAGAGAGCAGGCACCGATGTTCAGCCGCCCGCCGTCGAGACCCATCATCGCAATTCGGAAGCCCTCGCCCTCGCCGCCGACGCGATTGGCGACGGGAACGCGAACCTCGTCGAAATTGACCTGAGCGGTTGGCTGCGAATGCCAGCCGAGCTTCTTCTCCTGCGCACCAAAGCTGACGCCCGGCATGTCCTTGTCGACGACCAGGCAAGTGATGCCCTTCGGCCCATCTTCGCCGGTCCGGACCATGGTCACGTAAACCTCGTTCTCGCCGCCGCCGGAAATGAAGGCCTTGGAGCCACTGACGACATAATGGTCGCCGTCGAGCACCGCCTTCGTCTTGAGCGCTGCCGCGTCGGATCCCGACGAAGGTTCGGTCAGGCAGTAGCTTCCGATCTTCTCCATCGTGATCATCGAGGGCAGATATTTCTGCTTCACCTCGGGGGAGCCGAAGCGGTCAATCATCCACGACGCCATATTGTGGATGGAGATGAAGGCGCTGGTCGACGGACAACCATAGGCCATCGCTTCCATGATCAGCGCGGCGTCCAGCCGGCCAAGACCGATACCCCCGCTCTCCTCGCTGACGTAAATGGCACCGAAACCGAGCTCGGCGGCCTCACGGATCGTGTCGCGCGGGAAGATATGCTTCTCGTCCCACTCGGCCGCGTTGGGCGTAATCGCGTCCGCAGTGAACTTGCGCGCCATCTCCTGGATCTGGAGCTGGTCCTCGGTGAGCTCGAACTGGTGCATGGGCGGCGGCTCTAGGAGCGCAAGCGGTTGTCAGCAAGTCCGC
>DASSFK010000194.1:0-7256 GCA_035694565.1 Sphingomicrobium sp. | reverse complement strand
GACAGCCAGGTTGGCGCAGACACGGTCCAGCGCCCGGGCGGCGACGCCGCGGTCGTGCGCGTGCACGGGACGAAGAAGGCGCTGGCGATCACGACCGACTGCACGCCGCGCTATGTCCATGCCGACCCGGTCGAGGGCGGGAAGCAGGCGATCGCCGAGGCCTATCGCAACCTCTGCGCGGTCGGAGCGACGCCGCTTGCGGTCACCAACTGCCTCAACTTCGGCAACCCGCAGCGGCCCGAGATCATGGCCCAGCTCGTCGGCGCGCTTCAGGGCATGGGCGAAGCCTGCCGAGCGCTCGATTTCCCGATCGTGAGCGGCAACGTCTCCCTCTACAACGAGAGCAAGGCGACGGGCGGCGGCTCGGCGATCCTGCCGACGCCGGCGATCGGTGGTGTGGGTCTGCTGGAAAATTGGGAAAAGAGCGCGACGATCGCGTTCAAGGCGGAGGGCGAGCACGTCGTCCTCATCGGCCACAGCGACAGTCATGTCGGCCAATCGCTCTGGCTGGAGGTTTGCGGCGGGCGCCGCGAGGGCTCGCCGCCCCCGGTCGACCTCGCCGCCGAGCGCCGTGCCGGCGAATGCATCCGCGAGCTCATTCGGGACGGCCTGGTGACGGCCGTCCACGATTGCTCGGACGGGGGCGCCGCAATCGCGCTCGCGGAGATGGCGCTCGCGGGGAACATCGGAATGACGATGACCATCGTTCCCCAGATCCCGAACGTCGGGGCGATCCTGTTCGGGGAGGACCAGGGGCGCTACGTCGTGACCACCCGCGACCCCGATCGGGTGCGCTCGCTGGCGAACTCGGCAAAGCTGTTTGCCGTTCAGCTGGGAACGACGGGCGGCGATGCGCTGACCTTCGATCTGGCCGATCGCGGCGGTCCCCAAGCCGTGAGCCTCGCCGACCTGCGACAAGCGCATGAAGGCTTCTTCCCCAGGCTGATGGGCGCCGATGCCGCGCTCGCCTGAGCGTTCGGCTACCGAAAAGCCGCGTTCGGCGGCAGCTTTCTTGACCGCTTCGGCCCGCGCCCCGTTTCTGATACGCCGGTAAAGGGGAGTAAGGGGCATGCTTAGATCGACTGCAATCGCGACGGCCGTTTCCGGAACGCTCGACATCGGCTTCGCGATGATCCTGACATTGCTCTACGGCCGCGAGATCGGAAACATGCTCCGCTTCGTCGGTTCCGGGCCCTTCCCGCAGGCGAAGGACATGGGCGACAGTGGCGCCGCTCTCGGCCTCCTCGTCCACTTCACTTTGATGGCCGTCATGGCCGCGGTCTATGTGCTCGCGGCGCGGCGCATCCCGGCGCTCACCGAGCGCCCGATCCAGTGGGGGATCGTCTACGGCCTGGTCACCTTCGTCGTCATGAACTGGCTCGTCGTCCCGATCCGATTCGACGCTCCGATACCCGGCAAACCGCTGGCAATCGCGACGCAGCTTTTCGCCCACATTGCACTGGTCGGGATCCCGATCGCCCTCATCACCGCCCATTTCCTGAGACCGCGGACAGCGTGACGGCCGGCTACTCGGGCACTCCGCTCGCAAGGAAGCTGTCGCTCAAGGACCAAATGCGGGTGTGGCGCGAGGGGATGCCGCAAAGCGTCGCCGACGAGATCGCGGCCGAGGGCCTGGAGCTCGATCTCCTCGAAGCGCCGGAAGCGCCGATCGACGCCGCTCACATCTTCGTCACGGAGCGCTCGAAGCTCGACGAGGACCTCCACCGACTGATGCCCCTCCTCGGGCAATCCGGCTTCCTCTGGGTCAGCTGGCCGAAGAAAGCCGCCAAGGTTCCGACCGACATCACCGAGGACGTCATCCGCGAGATTTGCCTGCCGATGGGCCTCGTCGACGTGAAGGTGTGCGCAATCGACGCGACCTGGTCGGGCCTCAAGCTGGTGAAGCGCAAGTAGGACTTCGCGACCTCGTTACGACAGTGTAACGTGTCTTTATGGCAAGGACCTCGACGCGCGGCTGGACCTATGCGGGCCTGGCGATTTCGCTCCTCGGCATTCCGGCAATCGTCACCGCGCAGCGAATGCTTTCACCCGATCCCGCGGCGTCAGGAAGCATCGTCGTCCGCGAACTCGCAATCCTCGCGATCACGGCACTGGTGCTGTGGATCGTCGTTTCCCGCGAGCGTCTGCCATTGTCCTCGATCGGCCTTCGGTTCGACCGTGTCGGGCGATCGGTCGGCTGGGGCCTGGGTCTCGCCGTCGTCGCGTTCGCGGTCCTGGCCCTCTGCCTGGTGGGCTTCTCGGCGCTCGGCATCCGCTACGGCGAGGGCGCTGGGATCTCCAGGGCGCTGCCAGTCACGCTCCTCGCCGTCACCCGCGCGGGCATTTCGGAAGAGGCCCTCTATCGCGGCTTCGCGCTCGAGCGCCTGCAATCGATGACCGGAAGCAAGTGGATCGCCGCTGGCGTCACCCTCGTCCTGTTCGCGGCTTTCCATTTCCGACAGGGGTTGGCGGGCGTGTTCCTGGCTTTCGTACTGGGAGCCGTCTTCACCGCTTTCTATCTCTGGAAGCGCGATTTGCTGGCGACGGTCACCGGCCATTTCCTGGTCGATTTCGTTCCGAACGTGCTGCTACCCCTTCTGGGGGCCGGCGATTAATACTTGCGAATGGTTCGCATTATCGATTATATCCTCCTCCATGATCGTTTGTATCTGCAACCGAATCACCGAGAGCGAGGTCCGCAAGGCCGCGCGGTGCGGCGCGAAGTCCCCCGAGGAGGCTTACGCCTGCCAGGATTGCGAGATTCAGTGCGGATGCTGCCTCGATTATGCGCAGGAAGTGATCGACGAGGAGCGCGGCAAGCCGTCACACCTCCGCCTCGTCGCATCTCGCGCCGCCTGACGTCTTCCTGCGACTGACAATCAGTCGCACGTTTTTCCCGGATTTCCGCCACTTTTTCGCTTTCCACGAAGCCCCCGGGGGAGTACAGCCCCGACGCCGAACAGGAGGGCCGGAATGAAGGGCGATCCCAAGGTCATCGAGCTTCTCAACGAAGCGCTGAAGAACGAGCTGACCGCCACCAACCAGTATTGGCTGCACTACCGGCTGCTCGACAATTGGGGGGTCCACAAGCTCGCCAAGTTCGAGCGCAGCGAGTCGATCGACGAGATGAAGCATGCGGACAAATTGTCCGAGCGAATCCTGTTCCTCGACGGACTTCCCAATTTCCAGCTGCTCGGCCGCCTCCACATCGGCGAGAACGTCGAGGAGATCCTCAAGGCCGACCTCGAGCTGGAGCTCGAGGCGCTGACCCAGCTCAAGGGCGCGATCGCGCACTGCGAGAAGGTCCAGGACTATGTCAGCCGCGACCTCTTCTCCGAGATCCTCGAGAATGAGGAAGAGCATGTCGACACGCTCGAACAGCAGTTCGAGATGATCTCAAGGATGGGCGTACAGAACTACGTCCAGCTTCAGTCCGAGGCCGCCGAGGGCTAGAACCCCCCTTCAAGAAGGGGACCGGATGGCGACACATTCATCGAGCGAAGGAAGCGGTCGGATCGTGGTGCTCGACATCATCCGCGGAATTGCGGTGATGGGCATCTTTTCGGTCAACGTCATCGCCTTCGCGATGATCGAGGCCGCCTATTTCAATCCTCCTGCCTATGGCGGCGACGCCGGAGCGGACCTCGCGGTCTGGGCCGCCAACATGATCCTCATCGACGGCAAGATGCGCTCGCTCTTCTCGATGCTGTTCGGCGCCTCGATGCTGCTGGTGATCGAGCGCGCGGAGGCCGCCGGCCAGTCGGGGTTCAGGGTCCATGCGAGGCGGATGCTGGTCCTCCTCGCCTTCGGCCTCGTCCATTACTACTTCATCTGGTTCGGCGACATCCTGACGCTCTACGCCGTCTGCGGGCTGATCGCCTTCCTGTTCCGGAACCTCCCGCCGGAGAAGCAGGCGGCGCTCGGGGCGGCCTTCCTTTTTGGCCACATGATCCTGTTCGGAGGCTGGCTCCTCAGCGGCTACCAGGCCGATGTCGCGGCGCATGCCGCGAACGCCTCGTCCTCGGCGATCCAGGACTGGAACGCCGGCCTCGGGCGCTACTTCCCGACGGCCGCAATGATCGCCGACGACAAGGCGATCCATCTTGGAAGCTATCTCGATTACGTCTCCTATCGACTGGCTGAGTGGGACGACGTCATCGCCTCGACCCTGGCATTCGTCCCCGATACGCTCGGCCTGATGCTCCTTGGCATGGCGGGCTATCGCTCCGGCTTCCTGACCGGGGAGTGGGCCGATGAGGATTATCGCCGGATTGCCCGGCATGCGCTTGGCATCGGGCTTCTCTGCGGCCTTGGAATCGTCGTCTACGACGTCGCCTCGGGCTTCTACATCGTGGGATCGACGGCCGCCTTCATCGTCGTCGCGACTCCGTTCCTCACCATCATGGCGTTCGGCTACGCGGCGCTCATCATCCTTCTGTCGCGCCCGCTCGGCCCGATCGCCCGGCGGGTCGCCGCGGCGGGACGCTGCGCCTTTTCCAATTACCTCGGCACCTCGCTCCTCGCGAGCCTGATCTTCAACGGCTGGGGGTTCGGCCTCTACGGATCCTTGTCGCGCTGGCAGGCGTGGTGCCTGGTGCCGGCCTTCTGGGCGCTCATACTTTTGTGGTCGAAGCCGTGGCTCGATCGCTTCCGCTACGGCCCGTTCGAATGGGCGTGGCGAAGCCTTTCGCGGGGGAAGCTTCAGCCGATGCGAAAACCGCTTGCAAGAGCGGCGCTCAGCGAAGCCTAGATCCTGCCGAAATCCTGGTTCGAGACCTTGCGCCCGAACGTGCCGGCCGGAGCGCGGGTCAAGAGCGGGTTGGTGGCCCGGTCGAACAGATCGACGGTCCTGCTGAACAGGCGGCGAAGCTCGACGACCTCGGGAACGAGCTCGTCGGGAAAACGGCGGGTCTCGACGCACAGGCGAGCGGTGCTCTCGATCAGCTCCGCGACCTCGGCGAGCGGCCCCGCACCGAACTGGCGGGCCTCACCCTTGATGGTGTGCGCCGGGAGGACCAGCGCGGCCGTGTTCTGGTCGTGCATCGCCTCTTCGATCTGGGCTACAGATTTGGCTCCATCCTCGCGGAAGTAACTGAGAATCCGGATGAAACCGGCGCCGAGCTCGGCTCGGCTCCTCTCGAAATGTACCCAATCGACGATCTTGGTGTCGTCGTCGCTCATCGTCTTCCCCGTCAACACTTGAGCTTTGGCTTAGGGGGCAAACGGTAAAATTAGCCTTAGCGCTCGCGCTGATATGGATTTTTCGGCGCCCGGAAGGTCAGCCGCATCGGCACCGGTGCGAGCTTCAGGTCGCGCCGCATCGAGTTGAGCAGGTAGCGGCGATAGCTGTCGGGAAGCTGGTCCACGCGCGTCCCGAACACGACGAAGGTGGGCGGACGGCTTTTCACCTGGGTGATGTAGCGGAGCTTGATCCGGCGGCCGCTCGGAGCCGGCGGGGGGTTGGCGTCGACCGCATCCTCGAACCAGCGGTTGAGCTCGCCGGTCGTGATTCGGCGCGACCAGGATTCGCGAAGCTCGAACGCGACCTTGAGGACGTCGTCGACGGCCTTTCCGGTCTTCGCCGAGATCGCGAGCACCGGAACCCCCTTGAGCTGCGAAAGCCCCTCCTCGAGCGCCGCCTTGACGCCGTTGAACAGGGAAGAGGCATGTTCGGCGACGTCCCATTTGTTGAGCGCAATGACGAGCGCCCTGCCCTCTTCGACCACGAGATCGGCGATGCGCAGGTCCTGCGCTTCCAGGCCCCGCGTGGCGTCGAGGAGCAGGACGACGACCTCGGCATGCTCGATCGAACGGCGGGCATCCGCTCCGGACAGCTTTTCCAGCTTGTCCTCGATCTTGGCGCGTTTCCTCAAACCGGCGGTGTCGACGAGACGGACCGGGCGCCCCTGCCATTCCCAGTCGAGGGTGATCGAATCACGGGTAATGCCGGCTTCAGGGCCGGTGATCATGCGCTCTTCGCCGAGCATCCGGTTCACGAGCGTGGACTTGCCCGCGTTCGGGCGGCCGACGATTGCCAGCTTGAGAGGGCGAGCCGGGTCGTCTTCGTCGACCTCCTCGACGATCTCGTCCTCGTCGCGCTCAACGAACGGACGCAGGCTCTCGAACAGGTCGACGATGCCCTCGCCGTGCTCGGCGCTGATCGCGATCGGCTCGCCCAGGCCGAGTGCGAAGGCCTCGAGGCGCCCGCTTTCACCGGCATTCCCCTCCGCCTTGTTGGCGGCGACGATAACCGGCGTCTCCCCGGCTCTCAGCCAGCGCGCAATTTCCTCGTCGAGCGGAGTCAGTCCCTCGCGACCGTCGATCAGGAACAGCGCCACGTCCGAGGCCTTTACCGCCGCCTCGGTCTGTTGCCGCATCCGGCCGGGCAGAGTGTGCGGATCCTCGTCCTCGTACCCGGCCGTATCCATGACCCTGAATTCGAGTCCGAGCAGCTTGGCGTCGCCCTCTCGCCGGTCGCGGGTAACCCCCGGACGGTCGTCCACCAGCGCCAGCTTCTTGCCGACGAGGCGATTGAAGAGCGTCGACTTTCCCACATTGGGACGTCCGACGATCGCTACGGTGGGGAGACGGGGCATTGGCGGCGGTTAGCGGATGAATCCGCTTCTGCGAAGCTACGTGGTACAACTCCGATTCGTGTGCGCAACGGAACGAGTCACCGGCGAGCGTATTGAATCGCCCGTTCCAAAGCTCGGGAGCATGAAGGAATGCCGTCGCGACCCGCATGGAGGGGACAGATCAGACTCGCCTTGGTCTCGATCCCCGTCGAAATCTATCCGGCCACCAAGAGTGGCGCCCAGATCCAGTTTCACCAGGTCCACGAGCCTTCGGGCAAAAGGATCAAATATGAGAAGGTCGTCCCGGGCATAGGACCGGTCGACCCCGACGAGATCGTCAAGGGCTACGAGGTGTCGAAGGGCCATTACGTCCTCCTCGATCCGGAGGAGATCGAGGCCGTCAAGCTCGAGAGCCGGAAGACCCTCGACCTCGTCCAGTTCGTCGACGAGGACGACATCGAGGCGATGTACTTCGAGAAGCCCTATTACGTCGTCCCGGCCGACGATCTCGCCGAAGAAGCCTATGTCGTGCTGCGCGACGCGCTCAAGGACGCGAAGAAGATCGGCGTCGGCCAGATGGCGATGCGCGGCCAGGAATATGTCGTCGCGATCAAGCCTTCGGGCCGCGGCATCCTGATGGAGACGCTCCGCTACGCCGACGAGGTCCATAAATCGTCCGGC
>DASSFK010000193.1:0-4971 GCA_035694565.1 Sphingomicrobium sp. | reverse complement strand
TACCGGCGCGGAGGTGATCGGTGTCACACTCCAGCTCTACGACCACGGGGAGGCCGTGAAGCGCAGCGGCTCCTGCTGCGCCGGCCAGGACATTTACGATGCGAGCATGGTCGCCGACCGGCTCGGAATCGCCCACTATGTCCTCGATTTCGAAAGCCGGTTTCGCGACAGCGTGATCGAACATTTCGCCGACGAATATGCTCGCGGCCGAACGCCGGTGCCTTGTTCGCTCTGCAATCAGGGCGTGAAGTTCATGGACCTGGTGGCTTTCGCGAAGGAGTTGGGCGCGGATTGCCTTGCGACCGGTCACTATGTCCGCCGAGTCGTTAACGGCGACCGGGCGGAGCTTCACAAGGGCGCCGACCCGGCACGCGATCAGAGCTATTTCCTTTACGGGACAACCCGCGACCAGCTCGACTTTCTGCGTTTCCCGCTTGGCGACCTGCCCAAGAAGGACGTCCGCCGAATCGCGGACAAGGAAGGGCTGGTGGTGGCGAACAAGCCCGACAGCCAGGACATCTGCTTCGTTCCCGACGGCGATTATGCGGGGCTGGTGCAGCGCCTGAGGCCGGAGACCATCGCGGCGGGCGAGATCGTCGATCTTGACGGAAATGTGCTCGGTGCGCACCGCGGAGTCGTCCATTTCACCGTGGGGCAGAGGCGCGGGATCGAAGTCGGCGGTCAGAAGGAACCGCTCTACGTCGTCCGCATCGAGCCGGAACTGCAGCGGCTCGTCGTCGGGCCACGCCGCGCGCTCGCGGTCAAAGCCATGCGTGTCGAGCAGATCAACTGGATCGCCGAGAACCAGACGAGTGTCGCGGTAAAGGTGCGCTCGCTCGCGCCTCCCGTCGAAGCAAGCATCGAAGGTGACCGGGTGCAATTCGCGAACGCCGAATATGGAGTCGCTCCGGGACAGGCAGCGGTCTTCTACGACGGCAGTCGCCTGCTTGGTGGCGGCTGGATCGCCGAGACCAGCTCAGCGACGCAGAGCGCAATGGATGCCGCAGCCGCTTAGCGCCGGAATACTGCTCTTTCGCGAGCGGGAAGGGCGAACCGAAGTCCTGCTGATCCGGCCCGGCGGCCCGTTCTGGCGGAACAAGCGGGAAGGCGCCTGGATGATCCCCAAGGGCGCACTCGAGCCGGGCGAAACCGCTTCCGACGCCGCAATTCGCGAGTTCGAGGAGGAAATCGGCCACCAACTCGAGAGCGTGCCGTTTGCGCTCTGCTCGGTCAGGCAGGCGGGTGGAAAGCAGGTCGAGGTATTCGCCGTCGAAGGAGATCTCGACCCCGCTTCCATTTCAAGCATTCATTTCGAGATGGAGTGGCCGCCGAGAAGCGGACAGTTCCAGTCTTTCCCCGAAGCAGAAGCGGCGCGCTGGATGCCAATATTCGAGGCACGCCGAATGATGCTTCCCAGCCAGCTTCCGATCCTCGATGCCCTGGAAGCCAGGCTGGCCAATGAGCGCCGTTCATCTTAGACTCTGAGGCGGTGCAGGATGAAGCCGATGCGGCACTTGGAAATGTGGTGGCGGCGCAAAAGCACCTGTCCGACATGCGATCCGAGAAGGACAAGAGTTCGATTTTCCCCGACCGGACGTTCCGGGACATTGGCCGCCAGGTTCGAAACCTGATCCAGACCAAGACCCCGCGTCCGACCCGGGCCCAACATGCCATTCCCGTGCTGGAGGAAAGTTGACCCCATGACGTTCCTGTTCTTGCTAGCCGTCGCGGTCGCCCAGCCGGTCTCCGCTCCCGCGTCTGTGCCCGTCGCCATCGCCAAGTCCTGGCCGACCAAGGAGGGTGACGTTTTCCTCAAGGATTTCCGGTTCGGTACCGGCGACGTGCTGCCCGAGCTTCGGATTCATTACACAACACTCGGCAGCCCGCACCGCAATGCGGCGGGACAAATCGATAATGCGGTGATGGTGCTCCATGGCACGGGGGGTACTGGGCAGCAGTTCCTTCGGCCCCAGTTTGCGGACGAGCTCTATGGTCCGGGCCAGCCGCTCGACATCCGGAAATACTGGATCATCCTTCCGGACAATATCGGCCACGGAAAATCGTCGAAGCCTTCGGATGGGCTTCGCATGAAGTTCCCCAAGTACGACTATGACGACATGGTCGAGGCCCAATACCGGATGCTTCAGTCGCTTGGAGTGAAGCAGCTTCGGCTGATCGCGGGCACGTCGATGGGGTGCATGCACGCCTTCGTCTGGGGCGAGACTCATCCGACGTTTGCCAAGGCTCTGTTTCCCCTGGCCTGCGAGCCGGTGGAGATCGCCGGCCTCAACCGGATGTGGCGACAGCTCGCGATCGACGGGATCGAGGCGGATCCGGCGTGGACCGGCGGCAATTATTCCGCGCAGCCGACCCAAGGTTTGAGGACCGCGCAATCCCTGCTGTTCGTTGCCGGCTCCGCCCCGCTCTACTTCCAGGAGCAATATCCGACCCGGGCGAAGGCAAGCGCCTTTGCCGAGGAACGCGTCGCATCGGCGATTAAGGAGCTGGATGCGAATGACACCATTTACCAGCTCGATTCTTCGCGAAACTATAATCCGTGCCCGAAGCTCGAAGCGATCATCGCACCGGTGACGTGGATCAACTCGGCCGACGACTTCATCAATCCGCGCAACCTGCCGGTCCCCGAGCAGGCGGTGAAACGGATGCCCAAGGCGCAGTTCCGCCTAATATCCGAGACCGCCGAGACGCGCGGGCACGGCACCCACACCTGGGCGAAGTTCTGGAAGGCAGACCTTATTTCGCTTCTGGCTCGGTCGGAGTAGGCGAGACATCGTAGGCCGACACGTGGTTCATCGTGATGAGCCACTTGCCGCGCACCTTCCGGAACAGTCTTGTGTTGACGCCTTCGGTGACTCGGGCGCCGCGTTCGAGGCGGTACTGGCCGACGAGCATCGCGGCATCGGGCGCGAGAAGGTCGACCTTCATATTGTAGAAGTGGAGCCTGCCTCGCCGCCCGGCCGATCCGCCGTAGTCGCGGACATAATGGTCGAGCGTGCCCTGCCAGCCTTCCTGGAACTTGCCGCCGGACACGAACACCACGTCGGGGTTCTTGAAGCCGGCCATGTAGCCGCGGAAATCACCGCGGTTCCACGCCGCCTCCATCTTCGCAATGGTCGCGAGGATTGCCGCGCGCTCCCTATTCGGGCTCGCGGCCGTCGCGGGTGCCGAAAGCGCGATGAAAGCCGCGAGCGGAAGGAGAAAGGCTTTCATGTTTGCGAGTTTCTCCGGCCCAGGGTCGAAAAAAGGAACAGCAGCAGTCCCGAGCCGGCGAGCGCGCCAAGCGTCAGCCACGCTATTGCGTCCGCCTGAACCGCGACCACAGCGCAAATCAGCACTCCGACGGCCGCGAGGAACCAGTGCGAGGAGCCGAGACCCGCGGGCCGGTCGGGTGCTCGGGCCAGAGCAAGGATGGTGACCGAATAGACGATCATCCGCGCCAGTGTGCTGATAACCGCAAGCCAGACGAAGCTTCCGCTTACCGCCAGCGCCGCGACCAGGGCCGCGAACAAGAGGATGGAGGCGATCGGCGTGCCGGAGCGGCGGCTGATCTTTGCCATCCAGGCGGGAAGTTCCCCGCGCTCGGCCATGGCGAACGTCACGCGCGGCGTTGCGGTCATATTGCTGTGAAGGTTTCCCGCAGTCGAAAAGACCGCGGTCACGCCGATCAGCAAGGCTCCGATCGGACCGATGAGCCAATCGCCAAGCGCCAGGAGAGGCGCTTCGGCTCCGCTCTCGAGCCCATTTGGAAAAACCGCGACGAAGGCCAGCTGGACGAAGAAGTAGACGAGTGCGACGGTTCCGATGGTTCCCAGCAGCGCCCTCGGCAACGTCCGGTTCGGATCCTTGGTTTCGCCCGCAGTGACGGTCGCATTCTCGAAGCCGACGAAGGCATAGAAGACGAGAAGCACGCCGGCCTCGACATCGCTGATCGGCGGAAGCGGGCCGGGCGCGGGCACGCCCGCGATCGCCAGGACAGCTACGGCCACAAGCAAAAGCGGGATGGTCTTCAGGAGGGTCAGCCCGCCGAGCACCTTCATGGCGGAACGCACGCCGCTGATATTGATCGCCGCAAAACCCGCCACGAACGCCAGCAGAAGGGCAATTCGGATTGGACCTTGGTCGGCGCCGAGCCACCAGCGCGCGAGATAGGAAACCAGCACGTTGAGGTTGGCGGCGAAAGCCGTCGCTCGTGCAACATAATAGATCCAGCCAAGCTCGAAACCGGCCAGCCTTCCAAAAACCCGCCCGTAGGTCGCGGGCCCGCCACTCTCCGGAAAGGCCGCGACCGAGCGGGAGAAGGGGATGGCGATCAGCAGCGATGCGATGCCCACGATGGGAAAGAGCCAAGGCGCAGACGTACCGAAGTCGGACGCGAGGGTTCCTGGAAGCGCGAAGATCGACGCTCCAATGGCGCCGTTGAATGCAAGCAGCAGGGCTCCGCCGATACCGATCCGGCGGGGGAGGCCGTTGGGTTCGCTCAAAGCTGGAACGTGCCGACAATGACCGTGAAGCAGTTCCCGCCAAGCGCGACTTGGTCGCCTTCCAGCCGGCAGTGCAGAATGCCTCGCCGCGCGCTCGCTTGGAGCGCGGTGAAGCTTTCCCGGCCGAGGCGCTCCGCCCAGAACGGAACGAGCGCGCCATGGGCTGATCCGGTGACCGGGTCTTCGTCGATGCCGGCGTAGGGCACGAAGACTCGGCTCGCGATGTCCTGCTCGTCGCCCCTGGCGGTCACGATCGCCATGCGCTGGATGGTCTTCAGCTTGGCGAAGTCCGGCGAGACCGCCAGCACCTCACCCTCGTTCTCGACCTGAAGGATTGCGCTGTCGTTGAAGCCGGGAGGAGCGATCCAGACCGGACGATTGCTCAGTCCTACGGCGGCGCAGAGTTCCGGTTCATCGGCCTGATGCAAGGTTGCCGCCGGGAGGTTCAATTCGAGCAAGTCGCCATGCT
>DASSFK010000192.1:0-6008 GCA_035694565.1 Sphingomicrobium sp. | reverse complement strand
TTCCCGGGAGAAACGGCCCCGGGCGACCCGGAGCGCTTCGGCAAGAGACGGGATGATTTCCCGAATCGCGTCGATTTCCTGCTTGTTGTAGCGGTTTCCGTCGGAGCGGCGGCCGATCAACAAGGTCCCAACCGAGCTTTCCTCATCTTCGAGAACCAGTTTCTCGACCAGTCGAGGATCTTCGGCCGAACTCACCTCCCGGGCGGCAATCAACTCAGGGCCCATGGCGGTGTCGAGAACGATCGCCGAGGCCGCCGGGTGCGCGGCCTGGTCAATGATCGACAAAGCGCGCGTTGCGACTTCCTCGGGTGATTCCGTCAGTCCCCAACTCTTGAGACGCTTGGCGGCGTCGTGGATCTGATCGAGGGGACCGCCGAAATGGCGCCGCGTCCAGCCGAGTACCGCCGATTGAGTCGGTGAGAAGACGCCGGCGGCGATGATCGCGCCTACCGTGGTCGCGCCGGCTTCGCTCTCATGACCCATGACTTCAACGATGACGAGCTTCACCAGGTCGGAGCTCGCGGCCCAGACAATTCCGACGATCAGGGTGACCACCGCATAGGCGGCGGAACGGGTGATCACGGTATCCGCTTCCCACAGGCGGAACCGAACCAGCGCGATCAACAGGCCGAGAGCCATTGACGCCATGCCGGAACTGAACAGCACGAGCACCACCAGACTCATCAGCGGAGTCATGTTGCTCGGGTCGTCACCGGCGAGCGCAGCCAGGACGACCGCGGCGAGGACCAGCAGCAACCCGGCCGCGAAGCCGAATCCGGCCCATTTGATCTGCTGCCGGATGATTCCCGCCGGTTCCCGCCTGAACCGCAGGAACTGACAGCCGAGGACCGCAATCAGCACGACGAGTCCCAGGATGCCCTGAACGTCTTCATCAACATCCGGGATCGAGACGAATAGCGTCAACGGGATTCCCAGCGGGATGACCCAGCGCATGAACCGCGGAACGAAAACACCATCGGGAAAGGCAGCGAGGCCGATCAGCAATAGATAGAAGAAAATCGCCCCCAATATGTCGATGACGTAATCCTGGTTGGTCCAGAGCCAGAACTGCATCGGCGGGTCGATGGTTGCCACCAGGCCGATGAAGGCGAAGGCGAGAAGCATGGCGACCGGGTCATTGGGTCGTCGAAGAGCAAGCAGAAGGCCGCAGGCGAGCAGGGCCGTGCAAGCCAGGAGCGCCGTTGCGAGCCTAGTCCAGATGCGAAGGTTACGATCGTTCGGCTCGGAGCGCGAAACGGAGAGCCTGTGCCGCTCTTGAGCCAGCTCGACCGTCTTTCCGTCAGGCTGGAGGAGGACGACTTTGACCGGGTTTCCCTTCGCCTTGTCCAGGCGCTTGGCGAGCTGGGCCACCTGGAGGTCGGCCGGAACCGCCTTTCCGTCGATCGAGACGACCTTTGAGGTCACGGGAACAGTCGGCCTTTGTCCCGTTGCAGCGAGTGTGCCGACGAGCAGCTCTCCTTCGGTCGTCACCTCGAAGTCGAGGCCGAACTCCTGGATTACGGGCTGCGTGAAATAGCTCGCTCGGACCGCATAAAGCGTGCCCACCATGACGGTGAGGATCGCGAGCCCAAACAGGATCATCCACGCTGGGCGCAACAAATTGGCCCAGCGATCGGGCAAACCCCGCAAGCGTGCGGGAGGTTGTAGAAATGCCTTAACCAACGCCATTCTGAACCGGGCCCCCAGATCCGACTCGATTGCGTGATGTTAACATTACCTAACGCGGATTAAATGGGATTGTGAGCGATCAGGCCGCCAGCTGAATCTCCAGCCGATCCCAGATCTCGACAAGCGCCGAGGTCAGTTGGTCCATCATCTCGACCGTATGGTGCGGTCCAGGCGTGAAGCGCAGTCGCTCCGTGCCTCGAGGGACCGTCGGGAAATTGATGGGCTGAACGTACAGGCCGTACTCGGCCAGAAGGATGTCGCTGATCTTCTTTGCCTTTACCGGACAGCCGACAAGCAGAGGTACGATATGGGTTACGCTCGGCATCACCGGAAGCTTGGCTGAAGCGAACCTGGCTTTGAGTTCCTTGGCCGCCCGCTGCTGCATGTCGCGCTCAATCGAGCTTGTTTTCAGGTGGCGGACACTCGCCAGCGCACCGGCGACGAGCACCGGTGACAGCGAGGTCGTAAAAATGAATCCCGGTGCGTAACTGCGGATGCAATCGACGATCGTCCGCGAAGCGGCGATGTACCCGCCCATCACTCCGAACGCCTTGCCGAGCGTTCCTTCGATGAGGGTCAGCCGCTCCGCGACTCCATCGCGCTCCGAAATGCCTCCGCCGTGCAGGCCGTACATTCCGACCGCATGGACTTCGTCGAGGTAGGTGATGGCGTTATGCTTGTCGGCGAGGTTGCAGATCGCCTCGATCGGGGCGACGTCGCCATCCATCGAATAGACGCTCTCGAATGCGATTAGCTTCGGCGTTTCGGGATCGGTCGCGGCCAGCAGCTCCTCGAGATGGTCGAGGTCGTTGTGACGGAAGACGCGCTTCTCGCAGCCCGAATTCTTGATGCCCGCGATCATCGACGCATGGTTGAGCGCGTCGGAGAAGATCACGCACCCGGGAAGCAGTTTGCCGAGCGTCGACAGGGCTGCCTCGTTCGAAACATAGCCCGACGTGAACAGCAGCGCAGCGTCCTTGCCGTGCAGCGATGCCATCTCCTCCTCGAGCTGGACATGGAGATGCGTGTTGCCGCCGATGTTGCGGGTGCCGCCCGATCCGGCGCCGACATCGCGGAGCGCCAGCTCCATCGCCTCGATGACGGAAGGGTGCTGACCCATCGCGAGATAGTCGTTGGAGCACCAGACCGTGATCGGCTTTGGACCATTGCCGCCGAAGCATTGCGCGTTGGGGAAATTGCCCTTGGTGCGCAGGATGTCGACGAAGACGCGGTACCGGCCTTCCTCGTGCAGCTTCTCGATCGCCGCCTTGAAGATGCTGTCGTAATCCACGGGTTTTTGCTGATCCTTGTTGGGCGCCATCTATCGCCGCCCTCCCGCGAATGCCATTGCGAACGACTCGCAACAAGCTAGAGCGTTCGGATCTCGCCGATACCGTAATGGGCAAGCGTGCCGAGCAAGGGCGAACGCGGGTCCGCGGTGAACACCATCAGGCCTTGAGCGGGCTGAGCCGGCCAAGCCTGTTCCCGGGTGAGATACGCAATTCGACGAGCGATGCCGGGGCCGCCATCGATCCAGTCGACACCCGGAAAAGCGGCGCAGAGTTCCCGTCGGAGGAGCGGAAAGTGGGTGCAGGCGAGAACGCCGACGTCAATCCGGTCGCCGTCCGGCGCGTCGAACATGGGCTGAGCGGCTCGTCGGACGGCGTCGACCGAGACGTCGGTGCCCGCCAACTTTGCCTCGGCAAGGTCGACCAAATCCGGAGATCCGTGCCGGATGATAATGCAGTCCGCTGCAAACTCGGCAGC
Organism: Sphingomicrobium sp.; assembly: GCA_035694565.1. Lineage (GTDB taxonomy): Bacteria > Pseudomonadota > Alphaproteobacteria > Sphingomonadales > Sphingomonadaceae > Sphingomicrobium. Next base: position 2,552 of record DASSFK010000192.1, on the reverse strand, counting down.
GAGATTGTCGACATAGGGTTGGCGCACGGTCGCTTCGGTACCGAGCACGCCGATCACGCGTGTTCTGGAACGTTCTGCGGCCGGCTTGATCGCAGGGACAGTGCCCACGACCGGGAGGTCGAGCGCCGAACGAACATGGTCGAGCGCAATGGTCGACGCCGTGTTGCAGGCGATGACCGCAAGCCTTGGGCGGAAGCGCTCGACCAAGCGGCCGAGCAGAGCAGGCACGCGGCTGGCGATCTCGGCTTCGCTGCGCTTGCCGTATGGGTACCCACCATTGTCGGCGACGTAGATGATCGGCGCATTCGGAAGCAGCGCCCGTGTCGGTTCGAGCACGGAAAGACCGCCGACACCCGAATCGAAAAACAGGAGGGGCGCGTTCGCATCCATTGCTGCTGCGCTTTGCACGCGAGCATTGCTCGCGCAATTGCAGGAGAACGTCCTTCTGCTACCACCCCGCTCGATGAGTATCGAACTGCTTCTGGCGCTTGCGCTCGGTTACTTGCTTGGATCGATCCCATTCGGCCTCGTGCTTACCAGACTGGCCGGCAAAGGAGACGTCCGCGATATCGGCTCCGGCAACATCGGCGCCACCAACGTGCTTCGGACCGGAAGCAAGCTCCTGGCGGCGGCAACCTTGATTCTCGATTGCCTGAAGGCGACCGCAGCGATCCTGATCGCCGGGGCGCTGTGGCCGGGTACCGAAAATTTCGCGGCGACCGGTGCGCTTGTTGGGCACCTTTATCCAGCCTGGCTCAGGTTCAAGGGCGGCAAGGGCGTCGCGACCTTGCTTGGTATCCTGATCCCCTTGATGCCGATCGCCGCGGCAATCTACGCGGTCGTTTGGCTGGGCCTGCTGATCGTCCTTCGGATTTCGTCTGTCGCGGGAATAGTCGCCGCGATCATCGCTCCGATCAGCGCGGCCGTGTTCGGCGAGCAGCTGCTGTTTCCGATGTTCCTCGGCTTCGCTCTTCTCGTCATCTGGAAGCATCGCGAGAACATCGTTCGACTGAAGGCCGGCAAGGAACCGAAGGTAGGAAAGACCGAATGAGCAGCGATGCAGTCGACCGGGTCCGCCTGTCGCTCGGTCGGTAGCGGGCCTGTCACCAATCGCCAGCTGATCCGTGAGTCGGGCCGGTGGGTCATCCAAACGTGCCCAGGGAGCTGAGTTCCCTGGCCATATTGTGCCGGGCTTGGTCTTCCAGCTCGGCCCTTAGTGCCTCGGCAGGGAAGATTGCGCCATGACCGATGAGGGACTTCAGAACCGCGGCGCGGCCGATGCGCCACTGGTCGTCGGGGACATGCGCATATTCCCTCCGGACGTCTACCGCATATTCGCAGTAGCGGCGCGGGTCTGAGCCGAGGATCGCAAGGTCGATCGATACGACCAGCGCTCCCAGACTGTCGCCGTCGGTGACCCGATGCCCCTTGGTCAGGATGATGAGCCGCGCGACTTCGTCAACGTCCTCTCTGCAGACGCCACACTGGATCAGCTCGCGCTGGGCCAAGTCGGCGCTTCGCTCCTCATTGTCGCCCCGCTGGGGATCGTAGATTGCGTCGTGCCAGAGCAACGCCCAGCGAAGCCGCCGCCGATCGGGCTCGGTCAGCTCGACCATGCCGTCGAGGCGCTGCTCGCACTCATCCAGATGCCGCTCGTTGTGATAGTGACGGCCAGGTTCCGCATAGCAGGCCCGTGCCCGAAGCTCCGCTTCGACAAGGCATTCGTCATACGTCGGCACGCCGCGGCCTCGTCAGGGCTTCAGGACGACAGACCCGAGATATTTCTCGGCCCAGGCGACGTCGCTCGCCTTGGGAAGGCTCCGGAAGGCGACCTGTGCGACCTGCATGTCTGACGATCCTGCCAGAGCCTTCGCAAAGAAAGTCTCCGGAAGCCTCGTCTTTGGGTTCAGCGGACAGTCGACGCGCATTTGCGCGGTCTTGCCGCTGACCCGCCGGTAGACGAGCGTTGCCCCCGGACACCCTTCAGCCAGTCCGTCGATCATCAGTTGCAGGAAGCCGTTCGCGTCCGTTTCCCGGGCGACACCTGCGAAACGCTGCGTCGTGACCATGCGTGTCCATTTCTCGACAGTCTCGCCCGCCGGCACCTGCTCCTGGATGTAATTGCCGTTCTTCGCGACTTCATAACCGGCCACGAAACCGGCAAGCGGAGGACGCGCGAGCACTTCGAGCGCGAAGGCAGCGAGGATCAGAAGCATAAAGGCTCCTTCCCGGGAATTGCTCCAAAGTCCGACTATTGCCGATCGAGGTCAACCGGCCCGCTTGACGGGCCAAATCCGTAAACCCCACCTTATACGCGTATGCGAGAGGGCAATCTGTGAAGCTTGTTGTAGTCGAATCGCCGGCCAAGGCGAAAACCATTGAGAAGTATCTCGGCGGAGGGCACCGCGTGGTCGCCAGCTATGGCCACGTGCGCGATCTTCCCCCGAAGGACGGCTCGGTCGATCCCGAGCATGACTTCGACATGCTGTGGCAGGTTTCGCCGGATCGCTCGAAGCAGCTGAAGATCATTACCGACGAGGCCAGGAAGGCCG
>DASSFK010000191.1:0-3263 GCA_035694565.1 Sphingomicrobium sp. | reverse complement strand
ACCAAGACGGTCGCCCTCGAGGCCGCGAAGGACGGCGTGACCGTCAACTGCATCTCGCCGGGCTACGTCTGGACTCCGCTCGTCGAGAACCAGATCCCCGACACAATGAAGGCTCGCGACCTGACCCGAGAGCAGGTGATGAACGACGTCCTCCTCGCAGCTCAGCCCACCAAGCGCTTCGTCACCCCCGAAGAGGTCGCCGCGCTCGCACTCTTTCTCTGTCGCGAGGAGGCGAGGTCGATAACCGGCGCCAACCTCAGCATGGACGGCGGCTGGACAGCTGCCTAGGCTGGCTGTGATGCGCCTCGCTCCACTCGCCGCCGCTCTCCTCGCCTTGGCCGGTTGCGCCGAGTTCGAGCAGGCGCCCGGAGTGATTGCCTATCCATCCGGCGACTGGCGAACGGTCGTCACCGATTCCGACCGGGCGAGGCTTCGCGACTGGCGTACCTCTTTCATCGATGCGCTCCGCGCCGCGAGGGCCGACGGCCATGCCGCCGACGTCGAGCGTGAGGGCGCGCTTCTCCAGCCCGATGCCGCTTTGGGCGGCGGATCGATTCCCAATGGCATCTACCATTGCCGAGTGCTCAAGGTCGGACCCAAGACCGTGGGGATGCTGTCGTATGTGAGCTACCCCGCCTTCAACTGCCGGATCCAGCAGGAGGGCAAGCTTCAGGGCTTTGCCAAGCTGACCGGATCGCAGCGCCAGGTCGGCTCGATCTTTCCGGGCGATGCGCTTCGGCAAGTCTTCCTCGGCACTCTCGTGCTGGGCGACGAGCCTCGTGCTTACAAATATGGCCGCGACACGCAGCGCGACATCGCCGGCTATGTCGAACGGATCGGGCCGAACCGCTGGCGCCTGATCATGCCTCGGCCGCATTTCGAATCTCAGATGGACGTGATGGAGCTGGTTCCGGCCAGCTAGTTTGCGAAAGGGTGGGGATGAAGTTGACTTTCGGACTGGTGATTGCCGCAATGACCCTATCGACCTCAGCCAATGCAGCCGCCCTTGCCGACGCGATCCGCTCGGACATGCCGCAACTGATGACGCTCTATCGCGATCTCCACGCCAATCCCGAGCTGTCGATGCAGGAGGTCCGGACGCCTGCGAAGCTGGCACCGGAGATGCGCAAGCTCGGCTTCGAGGTGACCGAAAAGGTCGGCAAGACCGGAGTCGTCGCGGTGATGAAGAACGGCCCCGGACCGGTACTGATGCTCCGGGCGGACATGGACGGACTCCCGGTGAAGGAGCAGACCGGCCTGCCGTTCGCCTCCAAGGCCATCGGGACGCTTCCCGACGGGTCCGAAACTCCGGTGATGCACGCCTGCGGTCACGACACGCACGTCGCCACGTGGCTCGGCACGGCCCGGCGGCTGGCGGCGATGAAGGACCAGTGGTCGGGCACGCTCGTCATGGTCCTCCAGCCCGGCGAGGAACGGGTGATGGGCGCCAAGGCGATGCTGGAGGATGGCCTGTTCACCCGCTTCCCCAAGCCGGATTATCTGCTGGCATTTCACGACGCGGCGACGCTTCCAGCGGGAGTGATCGGGGTGACCGACGGCTACGTCCTCGCCAACGTCGACACCGTAAACATCTCCGTCAAAGGCGTTGGCGGGCACGGAGCCTACCCGCAGAACACCAAGGACCCGATCGTCCTTGCCTCACGGATCGTCACCGCGCTGCAAACGCTCGTCAGCCGCGAGAACGATCCGCAGCAGCCGGCGGTGGTGACCGTCGGCAGCTTCCATTCCGGAACCAAGAGCAACATCATTTCCGACGAGGCGAAGCTCGCCCTGACCGTGAGGAGCTACACTCCGGAGACGCGCACGCTTCTGCTCGAGGGAATCCGGCGCATTGTCCGGGGCGAGGCGATCGCCGCTGGAATGCCCGATGACAAAATGCCCACGGTGGAGATCGAGCAGCCGTCGGCGGATGCGACGTTCAACACCGCGGAATTCTCGGAACATCTGACGAAGCTGTTCCAGTCGCACTTCGGCGAGGCTCGGGTCACTCAGCCCAAGCCCGTGATGGCGGCCGAGGACTTCAGCCGCTACTGGCTCGCCGACAAGACCAAGCAGAGCGTCATCTTCTGGGTCGGCGGCGTTCCCAAGGACAAGTGGGACGCGGCCGGCGGCGACACGCTGAAGCTCCCCGCGCTCCATAGCCCGTTCTGGGCTCCGGATGCCGAGAAGGTGATTTCGACGGCGACCGAAGCGCTGACCGTGGCCTCTCTCGACGTGCTCAAGAAGGGCTGACCGTTCGTCGTTAATCGACCGCCGTTGGTGGAAAGGCGTTGCCCGGCGTCAGGCAAAGCTGCCAGTGCGCCTCCATGGTCGAGTTGCTTTTTGCTACTGACGGCGAAACCGACGAGCAGGGCGAACCCTGCTCCTGGGAGAACATCGTCCGTGGCATCGAACGATTTGCCGCTTACCATCCCGCGAGCGCCCGCGATCTCCATCAGTGGGCGGACCTCGTGGAGGGAATCCGGCAGGTGAGGGAAGGACGCTAACTGCTCGCCTGGTCGAGCAGTGCGGCCTGGTCCGAAGTCAGCTTCAGCGTCATCGACGCCAAAAGCTCCTTAAGCTGGTCGACGCTTGTCGCGCTGGCGAGAGTCGCGGCGATTCCCGGCTGGGCGCTGGTCCAGGCCAGGGCAATGGTCGCCAGCGCCTGTCCGGTTTCGGCAGCGATCTGGTCCAGCGCAGCGAGCACGCTCATGCCGCGCCCTTCGAGATATTGGGCGCTCCGCTGTCCGCGCGGGCTCTTGGTCAAATCGTCCCTGCTCCGGTATTTTCCAGCAAGGAAACCGTTCGCTAGCCCATAATATGGGACGACGCTGAGCCCGTGCTTCAGCGCTGCCCCGAGCAGTTCGCCTTCCAGCTTTTCGCGCTCGACCATGTTGTACCAGGTCTGGAGCACGCTCGGCCTCGTCAGCCCATTCGCCTCGGCGGCCTGGACGGCCTCGTCGAGCCGTTCGGCCGAATATTGCGACAAGCCGACTGCACGGATCTTGCCGGCCTTCACCAGCTGATCCATCGCGCCCAGGCTGTCCGGCAGCGGGACGTTGGGATTGTCCTTGTGATGGTAGTACAGGTCGATGCTGTCGATCCCGAGCCGCTGAAGCGAAGCCTCGCACCCCGAATAAATGGCTTCCGGTTCCAGCGCCGCGACATATTCGCCGTCGACCATCTGGCCACCGAGGAAGCCGACCTTCGTCGCGATCACGACCTTGTCGCGCTTCGACGGATCGCGCTTCAGCCATTTGCCG
>DASSFK010000190.1:0-4027 GCA_035694565.1 Sphingomicrobium sp. | reverse complement strand
TCGCAATGGCCATACGGGTCGAGAAACCTCCTGTTGCTCTAATTGCTGGGCCGACCGCGAGCGGCAAGTCGGCACTGGCGCTTCGCCTTGCAGAGCAGGTCGGCGGGGTAATCGTCAACGCCGACAGCGCGCAAATCTATCGCGATCTGCCGATCCTGAGCGCTGCGCCGGGTCCGGACGAACTGAGGTGCGCCGGGCATCGGCTCTATGGCGTACTCGATGGTGCCCAGCCCTGCTCCGCAGCAGACTGGGCGGATATGGCAAAGCGTGAGATCGCTGAGATCCATTCCGCCGGGAACGTGCCGATCCTGGTCGGAGGCACGGGACTTTATCTGCGCACCCTTCTCGAAGGGATTGCGAACGTTCCGCCGATCGACCCCGCGGTGCGGAAGAAGGCACGCGAAGCGCCGGTAGAAGAGAATTGGAGGTCGCTTCAGAACGTCGACCCCGACGCTGCGACCCGTTTGAATCCAGCCGATACGGCCCGAATCGCTCGCGCGCTGGAGGTCGTGCTTTCGACTGGAAAGACACTCGCCGAATGGCAGGACAAGCAAGAAGGCGGCATCGCAGATGACATTGAGCTAAGGCCCGTCGTTCTGCTTCCGCCACGCGAATGGCTCTACCAGCGCTGCGATGAGCGCTTCTCCCAGATGGTGGACAATGGCGCCACCATCGAGGTCCAGGCGCTTCTCGATCGGCACCTCGACCCCGTTTTGCCGGTCATGCGCGCGATTGGTGTCCGCGAGATCGCGGACTGGCTGAATGGTAAAGTCACTCGGGAAGATGCGATTGCGGCGGGGCAGCAGGCAACCAGGCGCTACGCGAAGCGGCAATACACCTGGTTCGCTCACCAGCCTCCAGGCCATTGGCCGCGATTTCGTGAGCCGCTCGTTGTAGGTTCAATGGCAGCCGCGCTGGCACTGCTCGGTGCGAAGCCGTAAGCGACGACCATGGAGCTGCTCCGGGACCCTGACATCGACATGGCACCGCTCGCGGGCAAGCGCGTGGCTATCCTCGGCTACGGCAACCAGGGCCGCGCTCAGGCGCTGAATCTCAAGGACAGCGGCGTCGATGTCGTCGTAGGCCTCCGCGGGGCATCCGGAAGTGCCCGCGCAGCGGAGGAAGCGGGTCTGACAACCGCGCTGGTCGAGGACGCGGCCGCCTCTGCCGATCTCATCATGTTTCTCGCTCCGGACGAGGCGCTGGCGGGAATCTATCGGGAAGTCGAAGCCCGGATCCGTTACGGCGCTGCGATCGGCTTCAGCCATGGGCTTACGATCCACTTTGGGCAAATTCCGCCCCGCCACGATCTCGATGTCTATCTCGTGGCGCCAAAGGGCCCCGGAACTGCACTTCGGTCGCTTTACAAAGAGGGCAAAGGCATGGTCGCGCTTTGGGCGGTCGCGCAGGATGCGAGCGGCCACGCCCGTGATCTCGCTCTCGCCTATGGCAAGGCAATCGGCTGCGCCCGTGCCGGCCTGATCGCATCCTCGTTCGCCGAGGAGTGTGAAGCGGACCTTTTCAACGAGGGCGCCGTGGTCTGGGGCGCGGTTCCTGAAATCCTGACTGCCGGTTTCGAGACCTTGGTCGAGGCAGGGGTTTCGCCCGAGGTCGCGTATCTCGAGTGCGTCGGCGAGCTGAAGCTCATTGCCGAGCTGATCGAGGCACGCGGGCTTGCGGGGATGCGCGATGCCATCTCGAACACGGCGGAGCTTGGCGCGGTGCTGGGCGGGCCGCGCGTCGTCGACGAGCATGTGAAGGAGAACATGCGAGCCGTCCTCGGCGAGGTCCGCAGCGGCCGTTTCGCAGAGGCGCTCCGTCAGGAGGCCCTTGGCGGGTATCCGAAGCTCGAAAAGTCACGCGACGAAGCACGCAAACACCCGATTGAACGCGTATTCCGCGATTTGAGCAGTCTCGACGAGGCTTAGCCGACCTCTTCGGGTACGCCCGTGATCCGCGCTCCGACAGACGCGCGCTCGGTGTAGACACGCTGCAGCCGGCGGTGAGCCTCGGCAGCCTCGTGGTCCCTCGCGGAAAGGGCGAGCTCGAGCTCTTCGGCCGCACGTTGAGCGAAATAGGCGCGATCGCCAGTGACGCTGGTGGACTGGTCCATGATCCGTCTCCCTCCGGACGGCCGGAACGATAGCAGGCGAATACGTGGATGTCGCGCAAAGATGGCGAATTTCAGCGCCTTCCGAACAATTTCTCCATCTCGGCATGGCCAAGCTTCACCCAGGTTGGGCGGCCGTGGTTGCACTGGCCGGACCGTGGCGTGACCTCCATCTCGCGGAGGAGCGCGTTCATCTCCGCGACCGAGAGGATCCGCCCTGCCCTTACCGACCCGTGACACGCGATCGTCGCGGCCACGTGATCGAGCTTCTCCTGGAGTGAGAAAGCGGTTCCGAATTCCGCAAGTTCAGCGGCGAGGTCGGTTAGAAGTCCTTGAATATCCGTCTTGCCGAGCGCCGCAGGCGTCGCGCGGACGAGGATGGACGAGGAACCGAAGCGCTCGATCTCCAGCCCCATGCCCGCAAGCTCGCCAGCGGCTGCTTCCAGCCGGTCGCAGTCCGGCTCTTCCAGATCGACAACTTCCGGCATCAGCAAGGGCTGACGCGCGATCGTACCGTCTTCACGCGCCGCACGCATGCGCTCCAGGACCAGCCGCTCGTGCGCCGCGTGCTGATCGACAATGACGAGCCCGTCCTCGGCCTCGGCGATGATGTACGTCGCCGAGACCTGCCCGCGTGCCACGCCGAGAGGATATTGCGGCACGTCGGCGACTGCTATTTCGGCGCGCCCGGCAGGCGCATGGTCGACGAGGGCCCTCGCCTCCGCGAACACCGTCGTTGCTCCAGCAGGGGCCCACTGCGGTGGCGCCGCTTCGGGCGCTGGGGTGCGATTGAGCCCCTCGTCGAAGTCGGCGCTCGTGGTCCACAGCGCCGGCGCTGCCGCCTGGTCCCGCGTCGCGCTCTTTCGGCTCGCTTCGTCGAGCGCGGCGCGAATTCCGCCGGCGATCATCCCCCGAACGGCATTCGGATCGCGAAACCTGACCTCCGTCTTGGCCGGATGCACATTCACGTCCACGTCCTCAAGGGGCACTGAAAGGAAGAGGGCGGCAATGGGATAACGGTCTCGGGCGATAAGATCGCGATAGGCGCCGCGAAGTGCTCCGACGAGAAGTCGATCCTTCACCGGGCGTGCATTCACGAAGAGATATTGCTGGTCGGCCATTCCGCGATTGAAGGTGGGCAGGCTGACCACTCCAGTCAGTCCCATCCCGTTTCGCTCACACTCGATGCCGATCCCGTTACGGTCGAGCTCAGCGCTGAGAAGCTCGGCAACGCGCTGCGGCGGAGTGGTCGGCTGGAGCGAAAGAATGCGCCTCCCGTCATGCTCGAGGACGAACGCAACGTCGCTCCGCGCCATGGCCAAGCGCTTCACTGAGTCCAGGCAGGCGGAATACTCAGCCCGCGAGCTTCGCAAAAACTTCCGTCTTGCCGGTACCTTATCGAACAGAGCTTCAATTCGGACGCAGGTTCCGGGCGGCAGCGATGCAAGCCCTTCGCCGACCGTCACTCCGTGGTCGATCTCGATCCGCCAACCGTCCCCCCCTCGCACGCGGCTTTCGAGGGTGAACCGTGAGACGCTGGCAATCGAGGGTAGCGCTTCGCCTCGGAATCCGAAGCTGGTGACGCGATCAAGGACATCGTCGGGCAGCTTCGACGTAGCGTGCCGCTCCAGCGCCAGCCGCATTTCGTCCGGCGCCATGCCGCATCCGTCATCGGCAACTTCGACCAACTCGAGCCCGCCAGCGGTCAGTCTGATTCGGATCGTTCCGGACCCGGCATCCAGGGCGTTCTCAACAAGCTCCTTGAGGGCGCTCGCAGGGCGCTCTACGACCTCGCCAGCGGCGATGCGATTCACCAGTTCTGAAGGCAGCCTTCTTATTGACATGTTAAGCATTCCTAGCCGATTACCATGCGGCCAGCGAAGCGCTGATTTGTCAGAAAAATTCAGTTTGCATTCA
>DASSFK010000189.1:0-3503 GCA_035694565.1 Sphingomicrobium sp. | reverse complement strand
CGAAGGTCCCTGGATCGTGATCGATGGCTATCACGCCTTCATGGCTGTCGAGACTCCGTTCGGAGACGTCGCGGCGGAGACGGCATTCTATCTCGGCGGCGGCTACAAATATGCGATGTCGGGCGAGGGCTGCGCTTTCCTCCACGCCCCGCCGGGCTTCGGCGAGCGGCCGCCGATCACCGGTTGGTTCGCCGAGTTCGAGGACCTGACACTGCCCCCTGGCCGCATTGGCTATCGCAAGGACGCGATGCGCTTCATGGGCGCCACATTTGACGCTTCCGCTCTCTACCGGTTCAATTCGGTCCGGCGAATGCTCGAGGAAAATGAGCTTACGACCGAGCGGATTTCGGCGCACGTCAGCCGGCTTCAGGAGCATCTTCTCGACGCGATCGTGGGAACGAAGTTCGGCGATGCCGAGCAGCTCAATTCGCCCGGCGATGCCCGCTTCCTCGCGTTCCGAACGCCGAACGCGCAGCGCTGGTCGGCGGACCTGATGGCCCGCAACTGCATTACCGATGTTCGCGCCGACGTGCTTCGGATCGGACTCGCGCTCTATCATGACGAAGAGGACATCGACGCGTTCGCTGCGATTGCGGCGGAGCTAGCCTAGGGCTTCAGCCCCCGTCGAATGAGCTGGTTCGCGACTCGCGTGACGTCCTCGGGAGGATCATTGCCCCAGACGCCGAAGCGAAGCCCGAGAAAGACGTTCATGCCCATGATCGCCCAGGCCTCGACCTCGGTCGCCAGCGGTGAATCCGTCTTCACCACCTCGCCCTTTTCCTTGCCGGACTGAAGGCGCGCGGCGATACGCTCGGCGGTCGTCACGTAATGCTTCCTAAAGCCCTCAGGATCGACGAACTCGGCCTCGTCGATGATCCGGTAAACCTGTCGATGCGTGACGACGAATTCGAGGAAGGACTGAAGCGCCAAGCCTTCCGCTTCCAGCGTGCCGGACGCCGACTGGAGCACCGGGGCGACATGGTCGCGGACCTGTCCGGACATGTCCCGGACGAGTTCCTGGAACACCGCCTCCTTGCTGTCGAAGTAGGTGTAGAAGGTCCCTAGCGCGACGCGGGCGCGGCTGGTGATCCCGACGATCGAGCCTTCCGAAAAGCCCTTCTCGCCAAATTCCTCGAGTGCCGCGTCGAGGATCTTCCGAAGCGTGCGCTGCCCTCGCGCCGTGCGCGGTGCCTTGCCGTCGCTCGCGGGGCTGGCTGCGGCGTCAAGCACGCCCAGTTCGGCACCGTCCGACTGCCGCTTTCCGGTCACTGTTTTCCCCCGCTTTTGCCGGCGCATCTTTCAAAGTTGAAAGCCGGTTCAGGTTTCAGTATTACCCAAGCTCGAACGAGGCGCAACACTCTTGGCGCCCGGGGGAGAGGGGACATACTGATGATTCGCGCCGACCGCTTTGGACGCCTGTTGCTCGCAGGCGTTGCCGGGCTTGCAATCGCCACGCCGACCTGGGCGCAGACCGCCGAGCAGACCAATGCCGAGGCGCAGCAGCAGCCGCCCGCTGGAGGCTCGACGGCGGCGACCAACAACGAGGACGAGGACACGGCGACCGGCGACATCGTCGTGACGGCACGCCGGACCGATGAGCGCCTCCAGCGCGTCCCCTCGTCGATCTCGGCGTTCAACGAGCGTGCGCTCGACCGCATCCAGGCGCAGGACACGACGGGCCTGCAGGGCGCCGTCCCGAACCTCAACATCGTGCAGGGCCGCGGCTCGTCGAACGCGACGAACATCTTCATCCGCGGCATCGGCCAGCCGGACGCCTTGCAGACGTTCGATCCGGCCGTCGGCGTCTATGTCGACGACGTCTATCTGTCGCGCATCCGCGGCAACCAGCTCGATCTTCTCGACGTCGAGCGGATCGAGGTCCTGCGCGGGCCACAGGGAACGCTCTACGGCAAGAACACGATCGGCGGTGCGATCAAGTTCATTTCGCGCAAGCCGGGCGATGAACTTCACGCGGAAGGCAGCGCCTCGATCGGATCCTATTCGCAGTTCGACCTGCGCGGGAACATCTCCGGTCCGCTGAGCGAAGGCATTTCGGCCGGAGTGTCGATCATGCGTTCATCGCGCGACGGTTTCGTCGAGGATCGCAACGACGACCGCGACTATAACGACCGCGATTCCTTTGGAGTCCGCGGCGCTCTCGCCTTCACTCCGTCGAGCAACGTCCGGATCGACCTCACCGCGGACTACAGCCATGACGATGCGGCGCTGAACGTCGGACGCCCGGTCAACAATCTTGTCACTTTCTCCGGCGGCATCCTCGTCGTCACGGACCCGGTCGGGTCGGGCAAGTACAAGTGGAAGGGCGAAACCACTCCGGGCCTGCCCAACTCGACGAAGCTCACTCATTTTGGGTTCGCAGGGACAGCCGCGATCGATCTCACCGACGCGCTGACCTTCAAGTCGATCACCGCGTACCGCAATCTGGAAACCGATGATTACGTCGACATCGACGCGACTCGTTATGAGGTCGGCGACGTCTTCGTCGGCGTCGACCAGCACCAGTTCAGCCAGGAATTCCAGCTGGCCTACACCAGCGACAAGCTCAACGGTGTCACTGGTCTCTACTATCTGAACGAGGACATCGAGTCCCACCAGGAGGCCTTTGCCGACGACCTGCTCGGTCCGGCCTTCCTGAACAGCGGCTTCCTCCGCACGATCGACGACAAGCTCAACACCAAGAGCTACGCGGCATACGCCAATGCGAGCTATGAGATCGTCCCGGCGGTCCGGCTCTCGGCGGGCATCCGCTACACCGAGGAAAAGAAGGATTATTGGCGCACGACCAGCACCTTCTTCTCGCTGCTTCCGGCGTTCAACACGACCTACGCCTTCGCTCCGCCGAAGGGCAAATGGCACGATACGTCGCCGATGGTCAGCCTCGACTGGCAGGCGACGCCCGACACGATGGTCTATGCACGCGTCGCCAAGGGCTTCAAATCCGGTGGATTCAACGGTCGCGCCAACACCGTCGCCGAATCGACCGAGTATGATCCGGAGACCGTCTGGTCCTATGAGGCCGGCTTCAAGACGACGATCGCAAAGCAGCTCAGGCTGAACGGCTCCGTCTTCTACAACGACTACAAGGATTTCCAGGCCCGCGTTTCCGGCCTCGACACCGACCCGGTCACCGGCCTGCCCTCGCCGAAGCTGTCGGTGCTCAATGCCGGCAAGCTGCGCATCCAGGGCGCCGAGCTCGAAGCGTCCTGGACTCCGGTCCAGAACCTTCTGATCGACGGCCAGCTCGGTTACCTCGATGCCGAGTACAAGGAGTTCGACGACGCGCGCTTCATCGCCTTTGGCGGCGATCGCTCGTTCCAGACTCCCGCGTTCGCGCCGAAGTGGACGCTGCGTCTTGGCACCCAGTACACGTTCGATCTCGGCGGAACCGGCGGCATCACCATCGGCGGCCAGACGCGCTATCGTTCGCGCCAGGCGCTGGCGGTCGACAACACGCTCGTGAACTCGGACGTCGAAGTCGAGGG
>DASSFK010000188.1:0-6570 GCA_035694565.1 Sphingomicrobium sp. | reverse complement strand
GGAAATCGCTCTCGCGAGTCCTTTGAGTCACACCACCACCGGTTGAGTCTGGGGAGTCCGAACGGACTCAACATCTTGTGGTCGGTTCTTCGCGGACTCCCTTCGTTCCGCAACGCCCCCAAACCGCGTTAACTTCTGTTCGCTTGACCGCGAGTCGAGCCTGAATCAGTTCTCTTCGTGAGGGGGAGACGCATGAATCTGATCGCCCGCATTGCGGAGACACAGGGCGCGCTGCGCCCGCGAACCAGTCCAGCGAAGCGAGAGCTTCCGCTCGACCAGATCTTGATTGGCGACTGCATCGCCGAGATGGCGCGCTTGCCGGACAAGTCGGTCGACATGATCTTCGCCGATCCGCCCTACAATCTTCAGCTGGGCGGCGACCTGTTCCGGCCCGAAGGCAGCCGGGTCGATGCCGTCGACGATGACTGGGACAAGTTCGACAGCCTCGCCGCTTACGACGACTTTACCCGCGATTGGCTGGCCGAGGCCCGCCGCATCCTCAAGGACAATGGCACGATCTGGGTGATCGGCAGCTATCACAATATCTTCCGCGTCGGCTCGCTCCTCCAGGACGCGGAATTCTGGATCCTGAACGACGTCATCTGGCGCAAGGCCAACCCAATGCCGAACTTCCGTGGCACTCGGTTCACCAACGCCCACGAGACTCTGATCTGGTGCGCCAAGGACGAGAAGGCGCGCTACACCTTCAACTATCGCGCGATGAAGGCGCTCAACGAGGATTTGCAGATGCGCTCCGACTGGGTGCTGCCGATCTGCAGCGGCCAGGAGCGCGTAAAGGACGACGACGGCATGAAGGCCCATCCGACGCAGAAGCCGGAAGCCTTGCTCTATCGTATCCTGCTCGCCTGCACGAAGCCGGGCGACATCGTGCTCGACCCGTTCTTCGGCACCGGCACGACCGGCGCCGTGGCTCGCCGGCTCGGCCGCCGCTGGATCGGCATCGAGCGCGAGAAATCCTACGTGAAGGTGGCGCTTCAGCGCATCGAATCCACCCTGCCGCTTGACGAGAGCGCGATGCAAATGGTGCCGGACAAGCGCTCCGCCCCACGAGTGGCGTTTGGCCTGCTCGTGGAGTCCGGAATGATCGCGCCCGGCGCCCTGCTGACGGACTCGAAGCGCCGCTGGCAGGCGAAGGTCTGCGCCGACGGCTCGATTGCCTGTGAGGCCCATGCCGGCTCCATCCATAAAGTGGGTGCCGCTCTGCAGGGCGCCCCGTCCTGCAATGGCTGGAGCTTCTGGCATGTCGAACTGGACGGGTCGCTTCAGCCGATTGACGCTCTTCGGCAAATGCACTTGGCCGGCCTTAGCTAAGGTGCCATTGCTCGCACCCGAATGAGCGACACACCGAATTTCGCAGTCGTGATCCTCGCAGCCGGGCAGGGCACCCGCATGCGCTCGGACACGCACAAGGTTCTGCATCCGATCGCCGGAAAGCCGTTGCTGATGCATCTGCTCGACAGCGTCGACAGGCTCGGCGCGAAGAAGCGAGTGGTCGTCGTCGGCAAGGGCCGGGACCAGGTCGAGAAAGCGCTTGGTGGGCGCGATGTCCTGATTGCGCACCAGGCGGAGCAGAAAGGGACCGCGCACGCGGTCCAGCAGGCGAAGGATTTGCTTGCGGGCTATGAAGGCGCGGTTCTGGTTCTCTACGGCGACACCCCGTTCGTTGAGCCGGAGACGCTTAAGCGGATGCTCGACCGCCTCGACGGCGATGGCGGCCCCGGCGTCGTCGTCCTTGCTTCCACGCCCGACGATCCGCTCAAGTACGGCCGGATCATCCTCGGCGATGGCGATCGAATCGCGAAGATGGTCGAGTACAAGGACGCTTCCGAGGAGGAACGGTCCGTCCGTCTCTGCAACAGCGGGATGATGGCCGTCCGCGCGCATGACCTCTTCCGCTGGCTCGACCGGGTCGGCAACGACAATGCCGCCGGCGAGTATTACTTGCCGGACGTCGTGAACTTCGCGGCTGCTGACGGCCGCGGCGCCGTCGTTATCGAGGGCGATCCCTACGAAACTGCCGGCGTGAACAGCCGCGCCGAGCTCGCCCACCTTGAGCTCGACTGGCAACGCCGCCGTCGTGAGCAGGCGCTCCAGGACGGCGCCACGTTGATCGATCCGGAAAGCGTCTGGTTCGCCGCCGACACCAAGCTTGGCCGGGACGTGACCGTGGAGCCTCACGTCGTTTTCGGTGCGGGCGTCGAAGTCGCGGACGGCGCGACAATCAAAGCGTTCAGCCATATCGAGGGCGCGACCATAGCGACCAAGGCGGTGATAGGCCCGTTCGCCCGTCTGCGTCCGGGCGCGAAGATTGGCGAGAGGGCCAGGGTCGGTAACTTCGTCGAGGTGAAAAAGGCGACCCTCGGCCCTGGGGCGAAGGCAAATCACCTGTCCTACATCGGCGATGCGGATGTCGGGGCCGACGCGAACATCGGCGCCGGCACGATCACCTGCAACTACGATGGCTTCGGAAAGTACAACACGCTGATCGGTGAAGGAGCGTTCATCGGATCAAACACCGCGTTGGTAGCGCCCGTGACGATCGGCGCGGGCGCAATCGTCGGGGCCGGCTCGGTGATTACCAAAGACGTTGAGCCGGACAGCCTGGCCGTCGAGCGCAGCGAGCAGAGGGGCATCACCGGATGGGCAAAGCGCTTCCGCGACCGGATGCTGAAGAAATAGACGGCCATCAGCCTGCCCGGCGCGATCATCTGGGCCTCGGCACAGACGACGGGACGGATATTGGTTACTTGCTACACTCGCGACTCTCCGGCCGAGACGCCCGGGATTCGTGTTCCATACACTTTGTAGTCTAGGGCGGCGCGCATGTGCGGAATCGTTGGAATTGTTGGTAAAACTGAAGTCGCGCAGCGTCTGTTCGATGGGCTGAAGCGCCTCGAGTATCGCGGCTATGACAGCGCCGGCATCTGCACCATCGACCATGGCGAACTCGTCCGGCGCCGAGCGGAAGGGAAACTCGACAATCTCGCGCGCGAGCTGGTGCAGGAGCCGCTTGGCGGGACCATCGGCATTGCCCACACGCGGTGGGCCACGCACGGCGCACCGACGGTCGACAATGCCCATCCGCACATCGTTGGCTCTGTCGCGATCGTCCACAACGGCATCATCGAGAATTTCAAGCCGCTCCGCGAAGAGCTCATTTCCGATGGCCGCAAGTTCAAGAGCGAAACGGACACGGAAGTCGTCGCACACCTGGTCGCTCGCGAGGTCGAGGGTGGTGCATCGCCGCAGGACGCCGTCGCGGCGGTTCTGCCCCGGCTTCAAGGCGCGTTCGCAATTGCCTTCCTGTTTCGGGACCATCCAGACCTGATCATCGGCGCCAGGATGGGCGCGCCGCTGACCGTGGGCTACGGCGACGGCGAGAACTATCTCGGTTCGGATGCGCTGGCGGTGGCTCCGTGGACACAGAAGATCGCCTATCTCGACGAAGGCGACTGGGCGATCGTTCGGCGCGAGAGCATCCAGATCTTCGACCGCGACAATGAGCCGGTCGAGCGCGAGATCGTCGAGTCCGGCGCGTCCTCGGCTCCGGTCGAGAAGGGCAATTACCGCCATTACATGCAGAAGGAGATCTTCGAGCAGCCGATCGTGGTGGCCCAGACTCTCCAGAGCTACGTGCGGCCGTTCGAGGGCGAAGTCGCATTGCCGACTGGAGATCTCGACCTGGCAAGCGTGGGCCGAGTGACGATTGTCGCGTGCGGCACCAGCTTTTACGCCGGAATGGTCGCGAAATACTGGATTGAGCAGTTCGCCCGCGTCCCAGTCGACATCGATGTGGCAAGCGAGTTCCGCTACCGCCAGCCGGTGCTTGAGAATGGCGGGCTTGCGCTCTTCATCAGCCAGTCGGGCGAGACTGCTGACACGTTGGCCGCACTTCGCCACGCTCGAAGCGAGGGGCAACGCATTGCCGTCGTCGTGAACGTCCCAACCAGTTCGATGGCTCGAGAGGCCGACCTCCTGCTGCCGACGCATGCCGGACCGGAAATCGGCGTCGCTTCGACGAAGGCCTTCACGTGTCAGCTGGCAGTGCTTGCCGCTTTGTCCGCCAACTTGGCGCGAGCGAAGGGCAGACTGAGCCGAGAAGAAGAGCAGGAGATTGTCGCGCATCTGCAGGAATCTCCGGCCGCGCTGAACGCCGCGCTCGGGCACGACGATGACATCGCTGCGATGGCGCACCTCATCGCCCCGGCACGCGACGTGCTCTACCTTGGGCGCGGTCCCGATTATCCGCTCGCGCTCGAGGGCGCGCTGAAGCTCAAGGAAATCAGCTACATCCACGCCGAGGGCTATGCGGCAGGTGAGATGAAGCACGGTCCGATCGCGCTGATCGACGAGGCGGTCCCGGTGATCGTGCTTGCGCCCTCAGGGCCGCTGTTCGAGAAGACCGTCAGCAATATGCAGGAAGTCCGGGCGCGCGGTGGGAAGATCGTTCTGATCAGCGACGCCAAGGGTCTTGCGGACGCAGGTGAGGGCTGCATCGCGACGATCGAGATGCCGGAAGTGCATCCGCTGATCGCGCCGCTCGTCTATGCCGTTCCCGTGCAACTGCTCGCCTATCACGTGGCCGTGACCAAAGGCACGGACGTCGACCAGCCGCGCAACCTCGCGAAGAGCGTCACCGTCGAATGACCCCGCTCGTCGCCTTCGGCCTGCTCATTGTCACGGTCGGCCTGATAATGGTCGCGACAGGGCAGGGCCGTCGGCGCACGGACGATGACTGTTCGGATGAGGGCGGAGGAGCCGGCGGCGGCCTTATCGGCTACGTCGGCGGCTCGGGCGGCGGCGGGGATTAAGGCGGGAGGATGAAGCATATCGGCGTCCTCGCCCACAGCTTTGAAGGCGCGACCCTTTGTTTTCGCACGGCGTGCCTCGAAGGGGTGGCGAGGCTTGGGCCGCACATGCATCCCGAGATCACGATGACCTGCTCGCCGATGGCGCTGGTGCTCGAAGCCTGGGAGCGGGGCGACAATGAAGAGCTTCGGGCCTTCTTCATGAGAGATGCCGAGAAGCTTGCTGCCGCGAAAGCCGACTTCTTCGTCTTGCCCGACAATACGGCGCACATCGCGATGGAGTCATCCGGACCACCGTTTCCGATCCCGGGCCTGCACATCGGCGAGGTGGTGGCTGAACAGGCCGCTCGGGACGGCCGCACCAAGGTCGGCATTCTCGGCACGAAGTACACGATGAATGGGCCGGTCTATCCGGAAGCTCTCGGGAGGCGCGGGATCGACTGGGCGGTGCCGTCGCCGGAGGATCAGAAACGGGTCAATGACGTCATCTTCGATGAGCTCTGCCTTGGCGTGTTCACCGAGGATTCGCGGGCCGGCTACGTTCACATCATCGAGAAGCTGAAGCGGAACGGCTGTGACGCTGTCGCGCTGGTCTGCACCGAGATCCCGTTGCTCGTAACGCAGGACGTCTCGCCGCTTCCGACCCTGGAATCCACGCAACTGCTCGCGAAAGCCGCTGTAGAAGTGGCGATCGGTGAGAAATCCATGCCTGGCTGGCGGGGCGGCCCGGTTCAGTAGCTATTCGGCGGCTTGCCGCATTGCCTCGAGCTGACGGACGTGCCGGCTCAGCCGCTCGTAGAGGAAGTCCACCACCGCCCGGATACGCGGCGTGTGCCGTACCCGCTCGTGGGTGAAGAGCCACAGGACGCGTTCGTGGTCACGGCGCGGCGTCAGGCACTGCACAAGGTCCGGATCGGCATCGGCGATGACGCACGGCAGAACCGCAATGCCGAAACCCGAACGTACCCCCGAGAGGAGGCCGCCAGACGTCGCGTGGTGCATGGCAACCTGCTGCTCCAGGCCGAGCTGCTGAAGCCAGTTCTGATAGTGAATCCAAAGGTTGCCGCCCCCGCCGCCGATGAAGGAATGCTTCTTCAGCTGGGCACGGCTCCTTGGAACACCGTTCCGGGCGGCATAGTCGCGGCTGCAGTAAAGGGCCCAGTCGTCGGTGCAGAGCTGACGCCCGACCAGGCCAGCGGACGTCGGGGAAGTGGTCTTGGTGCTTCGGAGCGAGATATCCGCTTCGCCGGCACCGAGGTCGCGGACGGTCTGAGACGTATCGAGCTCGATGACGATCTCGGGGAATGCCTCGTGCAGCTCGCGAAGCAGCGGCGCGAGGATGGTAATCGAATAGACCTCCTCGGTCGTGATCTTCACGACGCCGCTCACGTCGCGCGATTGGGCCGAGGCCGCATCCGCAAAGCTGTTGAGCGCGGTCTCGACCTTGGCGGCCTGGGTCAGAAGGCCTTCGCCTTCCGGCGTCAGCGAGTAGCCCGACTGTCGTTTTTCGAAGAGCCGGACACCGAGCGCCACCTCCAGCGCAGTGATCCGCCGGGCGACCGTCGTTTGGCTCACGCGAAGCGCTCTCGCGGCAGCAAGAGTGCTCCCGTCACGAGCCACGGCGAGAAAATATTTGAGGTCGTTCCAATCCAGCATCGGCGGCAATTCTAGCGCCTAAAGGCGCTCCTTCCGTTCTGCAATTTTGCAGAACCTTATCACGAAATCGTTGCTTACACGAACC
>DASSFK010000187.1:0-3380 GCA_035694565.1 Sphingomicrobium sp. | reverse complement strand
GTTCATTCGGACGTCTTCACCTCTGCAAGCATCTGCTCGACATGCGCGATCGGAGTTTCCTGGAGAATGCCGTGGCCGAGATTGAAGATGTGAGGCCGGCCGGCAAAGGCGTCAAGGATTCGGTGCACGGCGGCCTTGAGGTTCTCGGCGCCCGCAAGCAGCGCCAGCGGATCGAGGTTGCCCTGAACGGGCAGGCCCGATGGAAGCTCCCGATTTGCCCACAGGGGATCGACCGTCTCGTCCAGACCGATGGCGTGAACCCCGGTCTCGCGTGCGTAGCTCGCGAGCTTGCCGCCGGCGCCCTTCGGGAAACCGATCAAGCGGACGTGGGGATGGCGTTGCCTGATGACCGAGACAATGCGCGCTGTCGGCGCGATCACCCAGCGCTCGAACTCGGCCGGCGCAAGGCTGCCCGACCAGCTGTCGAACAACTGCACGGCTTCGGCGCCCGCTTCGATCTGGCCGGAAAGATAATCGATCGTGATTGCTTCGATGCTTTCGATGATCGCTCCAAATCGCCCCGGATCCGAATAGGCCATGCGCCGGGTCTCGGCTTGGTCGCGGCTCCCCTGCCCGCCGACCATGTAAGTTGCGACCGTCCACGGGGCGCCTGCGAAGCCGATCAGCGTCTTTGCGGGGTCGAGTGCCGCCCTCACCTTGCGAACCGTCTCGTAGATCGGCTCCAGGCGTGCGGGGAACCCCTGCAGATCCTCCAGCCCCGTGTTGGCCAGGGCAGGCGTCAGCCGCGGGCCCTCGCCGGCGACGAATGTCAAATTCTGCCCGATCGCGAATGGCACGATCAAGATGTCGGAGAACAGGATCGCCGCATCGAGCTCAGGAAAGCGACGGAGCGGCTGAAGCGTGACGTCCGCCGCTGCATCACTGTCATAGACGAGATCGAGGAAGCTTCCCTTGTCAGCGCGCAGTTGTCGGTACTCCGGAAGATAACGCCCAGCCTGGCGCATCATCCATACGGGAGGAGGATTGAGTTTCTCTCCGTTCAGCACGGCAAGCATGGGCTTGCGCGCCGACCCGGCTTCAGAGCTCTCGTTCGGGCTCGAGGCCACCCTCTTTCTCTCCTTATAAATTAGATTCTTAGAAGATTGTTGATGTTGTTGGCGAGCGGGACGCGGGGTTTAGGCGTGCGTCCCGATTTTGCCAACAAGGGCTCGTGGCCGACTCTCAGGCAGAGTCCGCGAGTCGCTACGGTTGTTGCCCGGGATTCACAGGCTGGGGATGGAATCCGCCCCCCGTGGACGAAACTAGGGATGCTGGCGAACAGACGTCGAAGAAAGCTGCCGTTGAGCCGCTCCCCAGGTCCGCGCTAGGACGCCACACCCACTTTTCCACAAGGTTGTTCCAAACGTGCTCGTTCTCGCTTCCGCAAGTGCCATTCGCCGCAAGATCCTCGAAGACGCAGGCGTCGAATTCGAGGTTGTGCCCGCAAACATCGACGAGGATGCTGCCAAGGACGGCAAGGGCGAGTTTGAGGCAACCGCCACCAGCCTCGCCGAAGCGAAGGCGCTGGCCGTTAGCGCCTCGCGACCGGATGACTGGGTGATCGGCAGCGATTCCCTCGTCAGTGTCGAGGGCCGGCTGTTCAACAAGCCTCGTGACCGTGACGAGGCCGCGGAACATCTGCGCTTCTTCGCGGGGAAGACTATGCTCCTGGTGAGCGCGATCGCCCTTGCGCGCAAAGGTGAAGTCGACTGGAGCTGGCTTGGGCGCGCTCAGTTGGAAGTTCGCGATCTCAGCGAAGAGTTCATCCAATCCTACCTCGACGCTGAGTGGCCCGAGGTCGGAAATACGGTGGGTGTATTCCGGATGGAGGGTCGCGGGGCGCAATTGTTCGAAGCGATTGCGGGCGGTCACTACACCATCCTTGGAATGCCTCTCCTGCCGGTCCTCAAGCAGCTCCGTCAAAAGGGATTGCTGCAGTCATGACGTCATGTTGACGTCACGACGTCACTGTCCGAGGCATTAGCAATGCTTCGTCTCGCGATCACTGGCTCGATCGGCATGGGAAAATCGACCGTTGCGAAGATGTTCGAGCAGGCCGGAATTCCGCTGTTCGATGCGGACTCGGTCGTCCGCGACCTCCAGTCCAACGATCCGGTTCTGATCGCCGCGATCGGCGAGCGCTTTCCCGGGACGGCGGTCAACGGAGTGCTCGATCGGGAAGCGCTTGCTCGCGCGGTGCTCGGCGCTCCACTGGAGCTCGAAGCGCTCGAAGGCATCGTCCATCCCGAAGTTCAAGCCGCGCGGGCCCGTTTCATCGAGATCAACAAAGGCGCGCCCGCTCTCCTCTTCGACATTCCACTGCTGTTCGAAACCGGTGGCGAGGGGGACTTCGACAAGGTCATCGTCGTTTCCGCGCCGGCCGCGATCCAGCGCGATCGCGTGTTGGCGCGCCAGGGAATGACGGAGCAGAAGCTCGACTCGATTCTGGCGCGTCAGATGCCGGACGACGAGAAGAGGAGGCTTGCCGATTTCGTCGTCGATACAGGCGTTGGCCTATCCACAACTCAAGGACAGGTAAGCGAAATTCTGTATTGTCTCGGGCTTGGACCAGGTCGATAGAAACCCCGTGCGGGAAATAGTCTTCGATACGGAAACAACAGGTCTGAACCCCGCAGGCGGCGACCGCATCGTCGAAATCGGTTGCATCGAAATGATCAACCGCGTCGAGACCGGCCGGTCTTTCCACGCCTACTTCAATCCGCAGCGGACCATGCCGTCCGAGGCCGAAGCGGTTCACGGCCTTTCCAACCTGTTCCTCTCCGCTCAGCCCTTGTTCGAGGACAAGGTCGAGGAACTGATCGAATTCCTCGCGGATTCGCCGCTTGTCGCGCACAATGCGTCGTTCGATTTCGGCTTCCTCAACAACGAGCTTCATTTGTGCGGACGGCCGATCGTCTGCATGAAGCGGATGGTCGATACGCTCGTGCTTGCACGAACCAGGCACCCCGGTGCGAAGCATAGCCTCGACGCGCTTTGCACCCGCTTCGGGGTCGACCGCAGCCTCCGCGTGAAGCATGGCGCCTTGCTCGACGCACAATTGCTTGCGCAAGTCTATGTCGAGCTGACCGGAGGCCGCCAAATCGGCCTCGGCCTGGTTGGCGACACGAATGCCAAGAATATCAGAGTTAGCGGATCGATGGTCACGGTCCGCGAGCCCCGCGTGCCGCGCCCGCACTTTGCGAGCGCGGAGGAACTGGAGCGGCATCGTGCGTTTATCGCGCGGATGGTGAACCCGCTTTGGGAACGCTTCGCGCCACTTGCCGCCTGAGGCAATTGACGCACTAGCTTTGAGCGCGCTTAAGCGGCGCGCCGCGCAGAAAGGAGGGCTGAAGGTGGACGTACGGGTGACGGGCCATCAG
>DASSFK010000186.1:0-2416 GCA_035694565.1 Sphingomicrobium sp. | reverse complement strand
TCGAGGAGAGCTACCGCGCCCAGGCGCCGCGCAAATTGGTGAAAGAGCTCGATGACCGGGGTTGATGAAGCCGCCGACGGCCGCTTCGAGGCGAGGAGCTGGACCAGCCGCGATGGGCTGAGGCTCCATTATCGCGACTATCCGGGATCGGCGGATCGTCCGCCGCTGCTGATGCTCCACGGCCTGACCCGCAACTCCCGCGACTTCGAGAACATCGCGGCCCGCTACGCCGGCGACTGGCGGGTGATCGTCCCCGACTTCCGCGGGCGCGGACGAAGCCAGCATGATCCCAACTCGGCCAACTACCAGCCGCCGACCTATTCGATGGACATTGTCCAGCTGCTCGACGAGCTCAGCATCGCCGAGGCGGTGTTCATGGGGACGTCGCTCGGCGGGCTGGTGACGATGATCATCGCGACCATCGCTCCGCAGCGGATCGCCGGTGTCCTCCTCAACGACGTCGGACCGGAACTGAACCTGGTCGGGATCGACAGGATCAAGACCTATGTCGGCAAGTCGGTCGTCTTCGACAGCCTCGAAGATGCCGCCGCCGAGCTCCGCGGGCGTCATTCGGAGGTCCATCCCGCCTATGGCGATGCGCAATGGGAACGCTACGCGCGGCGGGTCGTGCACAAGACCGACCGCGGCTTCGAGTTCGACTATGACATGCGGATCGCCGAGCCTTTCGACGCTTCGAACTCGGGCGAAGTGCCCGACATCTGGCCCTATTACCGGGCGCTTGGCGGGCGGCCGGTCCTCGTCCTTCGCGGCGAATATAGCGACCTTCTTCCCGACGCCGTCCTCAACCGGATGGCATCCGAGATCCCGGGCGTCGAAGTGGTCACCGTGCCCGGCGTCGGCCACGCTCCCGACCTCGACGAGCCCGAGGCGGAAGCGGCGATCGACCGCCTCCTGGAGCGCGTGCTCAGGCGGTAATGCGCTTCAGCTTGGCAAGCGCCGGACCGTCGCCTTCCTCGGGAGCGATGGTCGCCGTGAACTGGCCGTTGCGGTCGAACAGGAGAACGGTCGCGCTGTGGTCGACCGTGTAGCCGCCGCTTCCATCGGGCACCTTCTTCGAGAAAATCCCGAACTGCGTCTTCACCTGTTCGATCTCGGCCGGTGAGCCGGTCAGTCCGACGATCGGGCTGTTGAACAGCTCGGCATATTTGCCGACTTCGGCGGGACCGTCGCGCTCGGGGTCGACCGTCACGAAGAGGATCTCGAACGGCCGGTCGCCGCCGCCGAGCTCGTTGCGCAGCTTGGTCATCCGGGCGAGCGTCATCGGGCAGACGTCGGGGCAATGGGTGAAACCGAAGAATATGGCGTAGGGCCTGCCGGCAAGCCTGGTGCTCGAGAACGGCTTTCCGTCCGCTCCGGTCAATGTGAACGGCCCGCCGATGCTGGCGACGGTGAAGGCCTGGTCCGGGGTCCGCTCGGGAACGGGCCGAAGCATGAGATAGGCCAAGGCGGCAAGGGCGATTGCGACCAGCGCCCAGAGGATGATTCTAAGACCGCGCATACTTAATTCCCCGGCCCGGCGGCAGACGTGACCCGGACGTCGACTGGCCGCTCACCCGATTTCTCGAACCGGAGCGTCAGCTTCAGCGACTGGCCGGGCCTGAGCGGCGCTCCAAGTCCGGTGACCATCACGTGCGATCCGCCCGGCCTGAATTCGATCCGGCCCCCCGCGGGTATGGCGACCCCGGTCCCCATCTCGCGCATCCGGGCAATGCCGCCGGAGCTCTCCGAGGAATGGAGCATGGCCATTGCCGGCGGAGGAGCGGCGACGCTCATCAGGCGGTCGTCGCCCGCGCCATCGTTCGCGATTGTCATGTAGGCGGCCGTCGCGCTCTGGCCCGCGACCGTCTCTCTCGCCCAGGCGTCCGAGACCTTGATTTCGGGCGGTCCCGATTTGCCGCACGACGCGAGCAGCAAGGCGGCCAACAGAATTCGTTTCACCGGGGGCTCCCTAGGGGCGCGGCGGAGCGTCGGCAATCAGCTCTTGGTGTACGGGACGAATTCGCCGAGGCGGCAGGCCGGGCCGGGGATCTTGCTGACCGGATCGAAAGACCGGACGAGGTCGCCGGCACAATATTGAGTCCCGATCGGCTCCGTCACCATGACGTCCCAATTCCCGAAGCCGCCGCAGGTGCCCTGCATCTGGTTGACCCAGATCGTCCTTCCGCTGCGATAGGTGACGGTGTTGCGATTGACCGGCTGAAGGCCGGTGCCCTGCTCGGTCAGGACGCAGTGCTGGGGAGGACCGGCGACCCGCCCGGCGATCGCGGCGATCGGCGCATTGTTCGCGGGCGGAGGCGGGGCAGCGGTGCATCCCGCAAGCGCCATGGTCGAGGCGATGACTACGTTCCTCATAGTCTTTTCCTTCTAGGGCAGATTGCGGCCTATCGAAACGCCG
>DASSFK010000185.1:0-6313 GCA_035694565.1 Sphingomicrobium sp. | reverse complement strand
TCGACAATGATTAAGCAGGTTTAACGAAGAGATGCTCGAGAACCAGAAGATTCGGCCAGCACAGGTTATCGGACCGCTTGGCGAGCCTTTGACGCTCGAAAGCCTTCCGCCTGCCGGCACGACCCGTTGGGTTGTCCGGCGGAAGGCGGAGGTTGTCGCTGCGGTTGCAGGCGGCCTGCTGACAGTCGACGAGGCGTGCGAGCGCTATTCTCTGAGCCTGGAGGAATTTACGAGCTGGCAGCGCGCTGTCGATCGCAGCGGAATGCCCGGCCTGCGCGTGACCCGCATCAAGCATTATCGCGACCAGTACGAGCGCCAGCAGCGCTACTGATCACCGATTTTACGGTCGTTACGGCAGGGTATTTATCCTGCCGTTCCGCCGTACATTAACCAAATCGCTGGACAGTTCCTTCCGAATCCGGAACAACCGCCCTGCATCAGCGTCTAGATGCCGGAAGGCCGCTGAGTAGTGAATGGCGGCCCACGAACAGGAGGGAACGCTTCATGGGTATCATCATTTGGCTGATCGTCGGTGGTATTTGTGGCTGGCTGGCTAGCCTCATCATGCGCACTGACGCACAACAGGGCATCCTGCTGAACATCGTGGTTGGCATCGTCGGCGCCGTCATCGCCGGCTTCCTGCTCGGCGCGAACATCAACGAAGGCATTACGGTACAGTCGTTCCTGTACTCATTGCTGGGTGCGGTCGTCCTTCTGGCCATCGTGAACCTGGTTCGCAGGGGAACGGTTCGCTAGGCGATCGAAGCCACCGGAATTGAAAGGCCGCTCGGGAAACCGGGCGGCCTTCTCTTCGTCTACTGAAGGTCGAATACCATCGAGACGCTGACCTGGAGTTTCTGCTCTCCGGGCACGACCTTGGTGTCCGCCTGGCCAGCCATTCGAGCTTCCATCATCACCGGCATTGGCGGCGGCACGGGATAGCTTCCGCCTCCTTCACTCACCGAGACGACACGGGCAACCCGCTTGCCCAGGGCTCGGGCATAGAGTTCCGCCCGGGCCTTTCCGTTGGCGATCGCCTGCTGGCGCGCTTCGTCCAAGGCCGCCTCTGGCTTGTCGATCGTGAGGCTCGGCCCGTTGATCTGGTTGGCGCCTTCGGCGACCAGCGCATCGAGGATCTTTCCGCTGTTGCGGATGTCGCGGAAGCGAATGCTCACCTGGTTCGAAGCGGTGTAGCCGACGAGCTGCGGAGGCTGATTCTCCTGGTAGCGATATTCGGGGCTGAGGCTCAGCGAACTCGTCTGGACGTCGCGGTCCACAACCCCCGCCTTTTTCAGGGCCGCCAGGACCCGCTCCATCCGGGAGCTGTTCTCCTGGATCGCCGAGCTCGCAGTCTGCTGGCGGGTGACCACTCCCGCCGAGATCACGGCGACGTCCGGAACGCGCGTCACTTCGCCGCTCGCGGTGATGTCGAGCCGGGTTCCGGCGATGGGCGGCATCGGGATCTCCACCTGCGCGCTCGCAATCGCCGGGATGGCGGCGGCTCCGAGCGCCAGCGCCGTCCAAATGCTTTTCATTCATACCTCCGGAACTTTGCAATCAGGAGGCGGGAGCGTCTCATCAGTCCAATGGCTCTTTCCTGAACGAGGAAAAACCCGCCTTGGACGAAGTCGTTAACGACGTCTCCCGAGCACGAGCCGGTAGATTAGCAGGATGACAAACGCGCCAACGATTGCCGCGAGGAAGCCGGCCCCCTGGTTTTCGCTGTACCAGCCGACGGACCGTCCGAGGAAGCCCGCGAGAAGGGCTCCGGCGATGCCGAGCAGGATCGTGATGATGCAGCCGCCCGGGTCCCGCCCAGGCATGAGGAGCTTCGCGATCGCGCCGGCCAGACCGCCGATCACGATCCAGCCAAGGATGCCATATTGCTCCATATTCGCTTCCCCTTTCATTCCGCCCATGCCAGTGCCGGCACCGCAGTTTTGCGCCAACGCGCCTTCGCGGCGCAAGTGCCCCCGTTGGTCGAAAATTGGTGGAATGGTCCCGTCGCACGGGCTCAGTTGCGGCAACTGACTTATTCGGGTAATACAGTGCCGCCGAACCGCTGTGAGATTCGCGAGCAAGGCGAAAGAAGTGAGAATGAATCGGGAAACATCGTCTTTTCAGAGTTCCGACACGCTGGTGGTCGTCGACCGTTCGCGGCGGCGGCGCACGCTGCTCATCGCTGCCGGTCTCGCGGTCATCGTCCTCATCGTCGCCTTCATGCTGATGCGGGGCGGCGGCGACGAGCAAGCCGCGGGCGCCGGGCAGGGCACTCAGGGCGGAGGCCAGATTCCGACGGTCACCATAGTCGTTCCGGGCCGCACCGACGTCGCCCGCACGATCACCGCTAGCGGCGCACTCGCCGCGCACCGCGATCAGCCGGTGGGCGTTGCCGGCGTCGGCGGCCGGGTCACAAGCGTGAACGTGGATGCCGGAAAGTGGGTCGGTGCGGGCCAGGTGCTCGCCACGATCGACCGTTCGGTCCAGTCCCAGCAGGCGGCCCAGCTCGCCGCCCAGGTCGCATCGGCGAAAGCCAATGCCGATCTTGCTCAGAACAATTACGAGCGCGCGGTCGCGCTTCAGGGACGCGGCTTCGTCTCCAAGGCGGAAATCGATTCCAAACGCGCCGCCCGCGATGCCGCCAACGCCCAGGTTCGAGTGAGCCAGGCGCAGCTCAACGCCACTCGCGCCGAGATCGGCCGGCTCGATATCCGCGCTCCGGCAAGCGGCCTCGTACTCGCCCGGATGATCGAGGTGGGCCAGATCGTCAGCCCCGGCACGGGCGCATTGTTCCGAATTGCCGAAGGTGGACGGATGGAAATGCGGGCCCAGCTTTCGCAGCAGGATCTCGCTTTTGTGCGAGCCGGAATGCCCGCGACCGTAACCCCCATCGGCACCGATCGCGCCTTCTCAGGGCAGGTTTGGCAAGTTGCTCCGGTCATCGATCCGCAATCCCGCCAGGGTGAAGTCCGAATCCTGATCCCGTATGATGCCGCGATCCGCCCAGGCGGTTTCGCTGAAGCCAGAATCAACTCCGGTACTACGTCTGCGCCATTGCTGCCGCAGAGCGCGGTGCTGAGCGACGAAAAGGGGAATTACGTCTACGTCGTGAACGCCAAGAATGAGGTCGAGCGCCGCTCGATCAAAATTGGCACCATCAGTGATGAAGGCGTGACGATCGCCGAGGGCCTCAGCGGCCAGGAAACGGTCGTGCTGTCGGCTGGACCCTTCCTCAACCCGGGGCAGAAGGTCTCGCCAAAACGCCAAGCAGCGAAGTGAAACGCGAGTAGGTCGTCGCACACATGAATTTTCGTAACATCTCGGCCTGGTGCATCCGCAACCCGGTCCCGCCGATCGTCTTCTTCGTGGGGCTGCTGATTGCTGGCGTCGTCGCCTTCATGGGGATGCAGGTTAACAACAACCCGGACATCGACTTCCCGGCTGCGCAGGTGAACATCTCCCAGCCCGGCGCCGCGCCTTCAGAGATGGAAACGCAGATCACGCAGCGGGTGGAATCAGCCATCCGCGGAGTGAACGGTGTAGACGAGATCAACAGCTCCGTCCGCGAGGGCAACAGCAACACCTTCGTCCAGTTCGAAATCGGAACTCCGACCGACCGGGCTGTCAACGACATCCGCGACGCGATTGCGCAGATCCGCGGCGACCTTCCGGAGGGCATTCTCGAGCCTCAGATCAGCCGCATCGACATTGCCGGCGACCCGATCGTGTTCGTCGCGGCCGAAACGTCCGACATGAGCCTCGAGGAACTCAGCTGGTACATCGACAATACGGTGTCGAAGCGCCTGCTCGGCGTCGAGGGCATTGCCGCCGTCTCCCGCGAAGGCGGCGTCGATCGGCAAATCCGGGTCATCCTCGACCCAGCGGCACTTCAGGCGCAGGGCATCACCGCGGCTCAAGTCAATCAGCAGCTACGCCAGACGAACCTCAACGCCGCGGGTGGCCGCGCGGAGATCGCCGGATCCGAACAGTCGGTCCGGGTACTCGGCAACGCGCGCGATGCTTACGAGCTGTCCCAGACGCAGATTTCCGTCTCGGGCGGCAGGACCGTACGCCTCGCCGACCTGGGCGAGGTGAGGGACTCTTATTCGGAACAGCGCACGATCGCGAAGATGAATGGCCGCCAGGTCATCAGCTTCAACGTCCAGCGCTCCAAGGGTTCGTCCGAGGTCACCGTCTATGACGACGTCTGGAAAGAGCTGAAGAAGATCGAGAAGGACGATCCACGCATCCATTTCTCGGAAATTTCGAACAACGTCGACTACACGATTGCCCAATATCATTCGGCAATGGAGGGACTGTGGGAAGGCGCCGTCCTCGCGGTCCTGGTGGTGTTCCTCTTCCTTCGCGATATCCGCGCAACGCTGATTTCCGCGCTCGCGATCCCGCTCTCGGCGATCCCGGCCTTCTATTTCATGAGCCTGATGGGGATCACCCTAAACGGCCTGTCACTGCTAGCGCTCAGCCTCGTCGCTGGCGTGCTGGTCGACGATGCAATCGTCGAGATCGAAAACATCGTCCGGCACATGCGCATGGGCAAGTCGGGCTACCAGGCTTCCATCGACGCCGCCGACGAAATCGGCCTTGCCGTTCTCGCTACGACCATGTCGATCGTCGCGGTCTTCCTGCCGGTTGCGTTGATGCCCGGCATTTCAGGCCAGTTCTTCAAGGCATTCGGCTTTACCGTCGTAATCGCGGTCCTGATGAGCTTGCTCGTCGCCCGAATGATTACGCCGATGATCGCGGCCTATTTCCTTCGCGCCAAGGGCATTCAGCCGCACGCTTCCGGCTTGATGATGGTGAAATATCTAGACATCCTGAAATGGAGCCTCAGCACCGATCGCGCCAACCGGCTTCGTGCCGCGGTCCCGAACCCGCGGGTCAAATTCTACTACTACGGGATCGCGACATTGATGGCTTTGGCTGTGTCCATCGCCTTTGTCGTCGGCGCGTTCGGAGCATGGAAAATTTCCATGCCCCTTATTGGCAGCGCACTGATCGTGTTTCCGCTCGCGCTGCTAGCCGGCGTGGCCCTCACCTACGGTATAGCAATGCTAATGCAGTTGGCGGTTCGGACGGTCGGCCGTGACTTTGCCGAATGGCATCGGGGTCGGGTCATTCCGTGGCTGCATGATCACCGAATCCTCATGGTCGGCGTAGGCGCACTAATGTTCGTGCTCCAGGCAGTTCTATTCGCCAATCTGTCCATGACGTTCCAACCGGCGATGAACTTCGATTTTTCGAACGTGCGCGTCGGCATGGCCCCTGGATCGACGCTCGAGCAGACAGAGGCGGTGGTCGACCGCACTGCCAAAATCGTCATGAAAGACCCTGATGTTGAGAAGGTGTTCGAGCGCGTCTACGTCGGCTCGGGCTACGTCAACATCGTCCTCAAGAAGGACCGCAAGAAGACCAGCACGGAATTCGAGCGTGGCCTGACGCCGGAAATTTCGGCCATTCCAGACGCCCAGGTGAACTTCCTCAGCCAAAACGGCGGCGGGCCCGGCGGCGCGAGCCGCGACATCATGCTGTACCTTGGCAGCGACAATCCCGTGCTGCTCTATGAGACAGCCAACAAGATCTCGGACGAGATGGCGACGCTTCCCGGGCTGCGCGCGCCGCGCGTGGCCGGCGATCTCGTGCGGCCCGAAATCACGATCACGCCGCGCTTCGACCTGGCAGCCGACCTCGGAGTAACAACGACGGCTCTGAGCCAGACGATCCGAATCGCGACGCTTGGCGATATCGAGCAGAACAGCGCCAAATTCTCGTTGGCGGACCGCCAGGTGCCGATCATGGTGTCGCTGTCAGAGAACAGCCGGCGCGACCTTGCTGCCCTTGAGAACCTTCCAGTCCCGACGTCCAATGGTGGTTCCGTGCCGTTGAAGTCAGTTGCGAAGATTGGCTTTGGTGCTGGTCCGACTACGGTTCAGCGTACCAATCAGATCCGCCGTATCGCGGTTGGTGCCGACCTCGCTCCCGGCCTCGTCTCGGGCGACGTCTGGCCCAAGATCAACGAACTTCCGACTCTCAAGAACCTTCCGCGGGGGGTGAGCAAACTCGATCTGGGTGACCAGAAGTGGCAGGCCGAGTTGATGTATTACTTCGTGATCGCTTTGGCGTCCGGTGTACTGCTCGTCTTCGCGGTGCTGGTGCTGCTCTATCGCCGCTTCCTGGCGCCATTCGTGAACATGGGCTCGCTGCTGATCGCTCCGTTGGGGGCGGCCATAGCGCTGCACGTCACCGGCAATCCCCTGTCGCTCCCGGTGTTCATCGGCATTCTGATGCTGTTCGG